>NZ_JBEOWJ010000020.1:0-22276 GCF_040295965.1 Streptosporangium sp. NPDC002544
CCCGATGCTGGCCCGCATCGACGTGCCGACCCTGCTCAAGGCGGCCGAGGACGGCTTCCCCTCCTGGACGTGGACCCTCCAGAACGTACGGCACACCGTGGTGTTCGGCGCTTCGATCCTCGCCCTGGCAGCGATGGCCATCGCCTGACACAGAGCCGCCCGCCACACCCCCTTCCGCCTGAACCCAGCGAAGTCCGCCCTTGAGGAGGTTTAGGGTGGCGGTAAGAATCCCGCCATGAGCCCCAAACCGCGTTGATCTTGTCGGCCGGGCATACGATCAACCGGCGTTGCCACTCCGCGGATCATCGGCACGTTAACCGGGAAGTTCGGCCAGGAAGCGAATACCTCGACCTCGCGCACAGCAAGGCCGGCCTCCTTGATCGCGGCCTGCGTGCGCCGGCATCGCGCACGTGCTCGCAGAACACGAACGGCCCGGCCGGCGCTGGGCCGAGCGCGCCGAGTTGGACGCCGGCCACGTCCAGTTCGGCGGCGGACCGCCGCCGAAACCCCCGTAGTCAGCCCTGCTTCCCGACCTGCGGCTCCAGGTGGGCGCGGTACCTTTCCGTCGCACCCCCCAGTGAGCGCCTCCGATGGTCGCCGCATCTCCCTTCGTGAGCTATCGCCGCGAGGCGTGTTCGCGCAAGAACTCCCGGATGATGCGCTGCGGCTCCTCGGCCCGAGGACTCAGCCAGAACCCGAGATGGTCCTCGTCCGGCATCCAGTGATGCTGCGCGCCCGGGATCCGCGCGGCGGCGTTCTCGCCGTGCTCGAACGGCACGTCGCCGTCCTGCTTGCCATGGAGGATGAGCGTCGGCGCGGTGATGCGGTCGAACGGGATCGCCATCTCTCGCGTCTGCAGCGAGTCGTTGTCGGTGCCCGGCATTCTCTTCTCGTACGGGAAGGTCGCATCGAACATCGCCTCAAAGAAGAGCCGGACATCCTTCGTGCGCATGATGTGATCGGAGCGTTCCGCCTTTTGACTCTCGGTGAATGTGCTGGTCTCGTCCAGGGTGCCGGAGATGATCGACTCGAGCGAGACCGATGCGGTCAGCTTCGCGAGCTTCTGGCCGATCGCGTTCATGAAGGCGGTCTGCACAGAAGAGGTGGGCGAGGCGCCGGGGTCGGGCAGGCTCACGCCGCCGATCGAGACCAGTCCCCACACCCGTTCCGGATGGCGCGCGGCGAATGCATACGCGACCGGGCTGCCCGCCGAGACCCCGAAGACGCCGACCCGGTCGATGCCGAGCTCATCAAGCAGGGCTGCCAGCAGATCCGCCTGCTCGTCGAGGGTTTGCCCGCTGCTCAGCGGCGTGCCGAGGTACCCGGGACGTGACGGGCTGAGGATCCGGTATCCGTCGTCCTGCAGCAGGCTCGCGAACAGCCGGCCCTGGTCGGCGCCGCCCAGGCCCGCGTGCACCGACAGGACGACCGGGCCTTCGGTGCCGTACAGGTCGTACTCGATCGGGCCCCGGTCCGTGTTCGCGGTCCGCAGGTCGAGCGCGACACCCGGCAGCAGGGTCCGCCGCGGATCGAGGTCGGCTGCGCCGTCCCACACGGCTAGGCCGAGCGCGAGCAGCGCCGGAATACCGATGAGCACGGCCACTGTGATGATGATGGCCTTCCGGATGAGGTGCCGCCGTCGTGGCGCGTGCGTGTCTTTCGTCATCTCCACCCGATTCGCTGGATCGGCGGCGCCATGGCCGCCAAGTAGCATCCGAAGGTATTCGGGAGAATTCAGGCGGAGAAGAGCGCAATTTTATGTGACCGGCCGAAGATGGGGGTCTCGATGCCGCGGGTGAAGAAGACCTCGGTGTGCCCTTACGGTGCCACCGGGGTCGGGGGCAAGTGGATGTTCTGGAGCATGTACCACCTGCTCAGTGGTGCCAAAAGGTTCTCCGAGCTGCACCGCCTCATGCCGCAGGCCGGTCGTCAGACGCTCGTGACGCAGTTGCGGGAGCTCGAGCGGGCAGGCGCCGTCCGCCGGACCGTATCCGCTCACATTCCGCCGAGGGTGTGGTATTCCCTCACGCGGCTCGGCTGGGATTCCGAGCCGATCCTGCGGGAGCTCAAGGGCTGGGGTGAGTGGTTCGGCGATCGGGTCGGCCCCGATGTCGACTGGCTGGTGAGCCTCGGCGGTCGATGGAAGGTGTGGATCGTCCACGGCCTGTTCGACGGTGCCAAGCGCTTCGGCGAGCTCCGGCGGCTCCTGGCCCCGATCAGCAAGCAGGTACTCGCTCGGGAACTGCGTGAGCTGGGCAACCTTGGCCTGGTGCGTCGTCTTCCCAGGCAGCCGGGCGCTCCGCAAGGCGCCTACGAGCTCACGGAGACGGGGAGCGAGTCGGAGCCCATGTTCCGCCGGCTTTACGCGTGGGGCAGGTGGACGAGCGCGAAAACGGGCGTGAGGTTCGACTGGCCGGTGAGCACCCCTCCGGAGCACCTCCGCCACACGTTCACGGCACATGGGGAACTGCCGGTGAGGCCCTGATCGCGCCGAGCGTCCCCGACGGCCGGAAGGACCTGACCGCCGACGCCGTGCACCGGGTGATCGACGCTCAGGCGAAGCTCGCCGCTGAACTGGACGTGGCCGGCGTCCAACTCGGCGCGCTCGGCCCAGCGCCGGCCGGGACGTTCGTGTTCTGCGAGCACGTGCGCGATACCGGCGCACGCGGACGCATTCAGGACCTTCTCACGCCGCTGTGGCAGCGCATCGCCGCGGGCTGCCACCTCAACCGGCGCACGCAGGCCGCGATCAAGGAGGCCGGCCTTGCTGTGCGCGAGGTCGCGGTATTCGCTCCCTGGCCGAACTTCCCGGTTAACGTGCCGATGATCCGCGGACGAAGTCGCCCGTTGGATCGTCGCGCTCGTCGACCCCGCTGCGGAGTGGGTCACTGGCCAAGTGATCGCGATCGACGGCGGGATGGCGATCGCATGACCCGCCGCGTCCTGATCATCGGAGCTGGACTCACCGGTCTGGCCTTGGCCAACGGGCTCCGCCGCGCCGGCGACATCGAGGTCACCGTCGTCGAACAGGCGCCGGTCATCACCGAAGCCGGCTGGGCGATCAGCCTGACCGACAGGCATCTCGAAGCCCTGCGGTAACTGGGCTTGGTGCCGCGGGATCTGACCGCGGATCCGCTCGCCCGAACCATCATGTTCGACCCGAACACCTCCGTCCCGGTCCGAATCACCGCCATGGACGGGGTCGTGACGACCCGTTCCGAGCTGCAGCTGTGGCTTTGGAAACCCGTCAGCGACCTGGTGCGCACCGGGATCACAGCGGTCGCGATCAACGACAGTGGCCCGCACGCCGAGGTCGGGTTCAGCGACGGCACCAGCGGCGAGTTCGACGCGGTCATCGGCGCCGACGGCATCAACTCCTGGACCCGGCGCACCGTCGTCGGCGGTCCGGATCCCACCTACGCGGGCAGTGCCGTGGTGCGCTTCCAAGTCCCTAACACCGGCGGCCTCGACCTCACCGCCATGACCAGCGATGGCCGTCTGAGCCTTTTCGTCCTGAACGGTGGCACGACACTGCACGGCGTCGTGTTCCTGCCCGGCGAACCGGACAACAACCGCGACCGCACGCTCACCGAACTGGCTGAGGGTTACGGCGACCTACGGGGTCCGCTGGCCAGTCTCGTCAAGGCCATGCGCACGGAGCCCGTCGGTTTCTACGCCAATATCAACCAAGTCGTGACCGATGAGTGGGCCGCCGACCGGATCGCGCTCGCAGGCGACGCAGCGCACGCCATGAGTCCACGACTGGGCCAGGGCGCGGGAGTGGGCCTACAGGATGCCGCTGTGCTTTCCGAACTGCTCACGTTGCCTGACCTTCCGGTTCCGGCCGCGCTCGCCGGATATGCCGGAATCCGCCGGCCAGCAGCGCAACTGGTCCAGCAACGCTCGCACGCCGCCACGCTGCGGATCGGTCAGGCCGGTGCCGCACTCGAACTCCACACTCTGGCGAACTCGGGAGCGGGCGGATCGGGGTGAGAGCCGGGCGCACCCGTTCCTTGAGCTGGAAGCTACGCCTTGGTGCCGACGACGAACCCGTGCTCGTAGCGGAAGAGCGGAGTAAGAGCGCACCGACCGGCAGCCGACCCGCACCCGGATCACCCTCTCGGAGATCGAGCAGGTTCGGAACGTGCCCGGCATCGAGGCACGCTTCGGAGACGAGCACATCGCGATGAGCGTCTTCCGCTTCGACTCCGAGATGCTCGTGACCCCACACCTGGCCAAGCTCGTCGGCCACGACTCGCCGATGATGCACCTGCGCCGCTACCAGGACGACGGCCTGTTCGACCGGTTCGGCTACCACGCCTCCGAGCTGTGGAGCAACGGCCGGGACGTCTGGGCGGAGGAGCCGCGGAAGCCTGCGGAGAGCGCGGGTTCTGGGCGACTATCTGGGTGACAACGACCATGGACGGGGCCCGACAGCGGTGGATCACCACGAACCGTTCACGCAGGTGGGGCGGGTGTAGTGCGTGGTCCCGCCTCCTGCCGGTTTACCTGATAAGGAAGAGGTCCCGGGTTCAAGTCCTGATAGCCCCACTTAGTTTGGCCAGTCAAAAGGCCGCTATCCGGTCTTCGGAGAGCGACCTTCTTGTTGTCTGCGTGTCTGAGCCTTGTATGCCACTGGCAAATTGGCTATAAGCGGACAAGGCGCATGTGGTGGTTCTCGCATGACCTGGGAGGTCCGCGGACGGCCCTTTCCCTCGTCGCGCAACGGCGCCAGGTCCGCCGCCGTGGCGTCAGGAGACCGTCACCGAAGTGAAGCGGGTCTCGAAACCCTCGCCCCTGGGGGCCGCGCACATGACGCCCGCGAGTGCCGGGACCCCCGGAGGGAAGTAGGCGAAGCGGAGCATGGTGACCGGCGCCGCGCCGTTGAGCCCGTACCTCACGGTCACGGCGTCACCCTTGCGCTCCAGTTCCAATGTCACCGACTCCACCGGCTCGGACACCGTGAGCATCGACCAGTCGGAGAAGTCCCTGGTTACCACGGCGCTTAGGTTGATCTTACTGTCGACGTACTCGACGCCCGCCTTGATCCAGTTCCTCTCGTCGATCCGGAGCATGGCACCCGCCTGGTCGTACCGGTCGGCGTAGGAGGCCTGGAAGGTCGTGGTCACCCGCAGGTCGCCCGGCAGCGTCCTGCCGAAGATGTGGGCGGTGTCGTATATGTACCCGTAGTGGGTGACCCGCCACAGATCGGTGCGCGCCTCGGCGGTGATTCGGAGATCCTCACCCGCCGCCCACTTCGCGGGCTCGTTGATCCACTGCCACTCACTGAAATCCTGGACCGTCACGCGGTCATTTTACCGCTCGCCTCTGAGAGATCCACTGCCACTCATTGAGATGATTTCAGCGAATTTCACGTCAGGTAGCCATGTTTGAAATGGGTGAGAACAAGCGCAGCTTTGACGAGGTCTCCGATTCTGCTGGGGCTGGCGGTAATGTGCTGGAGGGAGCGCCAGCATTGCGTGAGCAGGGCGAAGTCGCGTTCTCCAAGGCAGCGCAGCGGCGCGTTGCGGGTGCTGGCGCGGGTGTGGGAAAGCAGGATTATGCCTGGTACGGCTCGTGCCTGGCCAAGGTTCACGCCGAGGCTGGCGAAGCGGCGGCGGCCGCAGTGGTGAGCCTGCCCATCGTGGCCGATGTCGTCGAGCTGAACCGGCACGCGACCAAGGAACTTGTCGACGTCGCGACGCTGCTAACGCGGCGCAAGGTCCCCCAAGCCGCCGAATCGAAGGAAGCTCTCATGGCCGGCAGTACGGATCACTGATTAGTCCGGAACGATTTCGGCTCCCAGGAAATCCGTTTCATGGGGGTCCCAGTCGGCGAAGGCGATACCTGTGATCCTGGTTGCGAGTGCGAACGCACAGGCGATCGGATCGTCAACCCTGTCATCCTCGAGGGCGTGGTCAGGGTCCAGTCCGACAGCACGCATTGAAGCCGTCAGACGACTTGGATCACTTCCCTCGCGATCTTTGAGGCGCTCAAGCATGAAGTTCGTGATCACGTCACCGTCGATCGCGTATCCGAACATATGCGAGGCATAGTCATTACGGCAGACGGACACCATCTCCGTGCCCCGGGAAAGCTCGGTCAGTACTTCCCGCAAGGCCCCCCACCCGCCCCAGGGCTCGACGAGCAGGGTCCAGCCATCGAAACTCGTCACGCCGACATGGCCGGCTTCCAGGCCGTCAGTCTCCTGGATGTTCGCCATCACACGCTCATCAAGCTCGTCGAAGGTGACTTTCTCGATCGAGTCTGGCTCTGCGCCCAAGCGCGTCAGTACTTCGGCCGGACTCAGGTCCCGGATGAAGGACACACAGTAGATGTCACCCAACGGTCCATCACCCGAGAGCCAGCCGAATTCCTCGCGAGGGTCTGTCACCACAGCTCCTTTGATCAGTTGCGCGTCATGATGACAGCCTTCACCGACAAGCATGGACGCGCCTATGGGAGCGTTGGTGGTGGCAGGAGACGCGTGGGCGTGGGTGACTAACTGGGTGACAACGACCACGGACAGGGCCGGACAACGGTGGACGGTCGTGGACCATACGACCAGGTCAGGGCCGATATCCGCCCTGGCCAGCCCCCTGCTTGGATCGCCTTACAAGCGAGATGTCACTGGTTCGAACCCAGTAGTGCCCACCAATAAGTGCTGTCTACCAGGCGAAACGCCCCTTCTCTCATTCGGGGCGCAGGGTAAGAGCGACGACTGGGTGACTAACTCTGAAGGCTTCGCCCCACGCCTCTGCGCGTGTAGGTGCGCCGGGCAGATCCAGGGCCTGTTTCAAAAGCAAGGTCGGATAGGTGCTCGCCCCCTCCGGGACGGGCGGTGAGGGCGCCGTTCCGGAGGGGTTTCGGTCAGAGCCTGCGGGAGTAGACGGCGACTGGAAGCGTGGTGCACCCGAGCTTCTCGCAAAGAGCTCTGGCGGGTGCAAGGGGTCGCCCCCGGTGCGATCTCGACCACCTCGGCTCCGAGGGCGCGCATCTCACCGAAGGCGTGCTCGCACAGCGCGGTGCCCGCGTGGTGTCGACGGTGCTCGGCCAAGATGGCGAGGTGCGTGACGGTTCCGTTCCTGCGAGCCGGGTCGAGGAACCAGGCCGCGTAGCCGACGATGACATCCTCGGTCTCGGCGGCTGCGACGTACCTGTGCCGGTCCGGGGGGTGGAGATCGGCGACCTGCTCGCGATAGTCGTCACGCCAGTTGCCGTGCTGGTTGGCGAAGACGATTTCACCCACCAGGGGGCGGAAGTAGTCCTCGTAGAACGGCCGGAACGTCTCGATGGTCAATTCGGTGAGCCGCGCCAGGTCGTGCTGAACAAAGGGGCGGATGAGCATGGAAGTGCGCCTTTCGGGCTGAGGGCGTGATATCTGAACGAAAAAAGGGCATCAGTTGGCCCGCTCACGGCCTGGTGTCAGCGGCGAGTTGGCCCTCAGTGACGGGTACGCCAAGCGGCAAAGCACTCCATTGCACACCACAATAGTGTCCGTTGGATAATGGCGCCAGCCAGATCATCTCGGCGCCATCTGGTCCTGAGTGCCTTGATGAGGACCACTCGGACGACATAATCGGACAGCAGTCGTCCCAAGGACTATTACAGAAGTCGGCTGAGGGGCGGCTACGATCGAGAGTTTCGCGCGCTCAGGCAGTCTCAGCCGTACAACAGGTCACGTCATGGGGATGCCAGGTGCCTCGACGGGAGCGATAGGCCAGGTCGGATTTGAGTGAATACGGCGAAGGGATACCCCCATGCACCGTGAGCGGAATGGAAGAGTACTCCGGCCGCGTCCCGACCCGGGTCAGTCGGCCGCTTGGGCAACTCTCCGTGTGTAAGTCATCCGTCTACGTGTATAGCGCTTTTGAGATACATGAACATGAGTCCGATCTGCCGCAGTAATTATTGATCGTAGATCTTGACTGGATGTGTGCTTCTCTGGCTTGATCAGGACGCTCTTACTTTCTCCCTGTCCCTCTTCAGAGCGGAGCATGTGTGCGTCCCGCGTCCTTGGAACACTTTTACGCAGCCAGGTCACTGGTCGCCCGGCTGACGCGCCGATCGGCCGCTCTCGGCGGAGCCCTGGCCGTGATGGCCGGCCTTCTCACCGCCGTGCCGTCCACGGCCTCGGCCGCCGACTCGACGACCGATCTCGGCGTATCCCTCGACGTCTACACGCAGGGCGGTGATGTGGTCGCGGGCGGCGGCAAGGTCTTTGTCGCCTTGATCGATCGAATCGCCGTCGCGAACAGCCGGGGCGCGCTCACTGGTGCTATCACCGATCTGCCCGGCGCGGTGGATCTTGCCTTGACGCCAGACGACACGCGCCTCTATGTGGCACTGCGCGATTCGAATGAGGTGGTCGAAATCGACACCGCCGCCCTCACCATCACCCGCCGGATCGACTTAGCCGCGTACCCGTGCCCGTCCAACATGTCATTGTCCGGCGACCGGCTGTGGGTCGGGCACGGAGGTTGTTCCGACTGGACCGGCGGCGTCGTGAGCCTCGACCTATCGGTTTCGACGCCACAACCGGTCATGCTCGTGGACGGTATGCATGGCGCTCCGCTGGTTGCCGCCGCCGGGGATACGCTTGTAGTCGGTGATACTGGGCACAGTCCTTCGGACCTGCTGGTGTACGACGTGAGCACCACCCCCACCACCATGCGCGGCGAAATCGACGGTTTCACGTACGATCATGGTTCCCCGCCCGACCTCGCCATCACACCTGACGGCTCGACGGTCTTCTCGGCGTTCGGGCCTCCGGAGCGGTATGAGGGCTGGGACACCACCAGCCTGGCGAAGGTCCGTACCTATGGTGCGGAGCCATTCCCGACGTTCGCGGGCTACCCGGTAGCCATCGCGATCAGCCCGGACGGTGCTCACATCGCCGGCGGGTGGCTCTATGGATCTTCTCGGGGCATCGCACTGTACGACACCGGGACAACGGAGAAAATCCACGCGCAGGATAACCCCGCCGGCGAGATGGTCAGGGGAAGCCTCGCTTTCTCGGGCACCGATGTTTTCGCCGTGCTGAGGGAGGAGTTCACCGACAGGCTTCACCTGTGGCGGTTGGCGGGACCCACTCTCCCGACGTCCACGGTGACCTTGACGGACCCATCCGCGGCGACCGCGCTGGAACCGCTCACCCTGACCGGTCGACTCACATTCGCCGACGGGTCGGATCCGGGTACGCAGCCGCTCGCGGTGACCCGCCGACTGCCCGATGAAACCAGTACGACGCTCGCTGGTGTGACCACAGCGGCCGACGGCACGTTCACCATCACCGACATTCCGCAGGTCGCCGGGGAGGTCAACTATGACGTGAGCTGGGAGGGCAGTACGAGTTTCCGGGGAAGCACGGCCTCCGTCACCGTCACGGTCGCCAAACAGCAGCCCTCGCTTACCCTGACTGGGCCAGTGAGTGGGGAGGCTCATGAACAGCTTCAGTTCAGCGGCGAGCTGAACTTCGGTGGCCGAGCTTCCGGCTCGGATCTCTCGCTGACAGTGCTGCGCACGCTGCTGTTCACGGGTAACCGGCCTATCACCACCACTTTGCCCGCGGTGACCCCTTCCAGTGACGGGTCATTCAGTTTCTCCGATACAACCACCGTGGGCGGCCGGTACAGGTACACCGTCCAGTGGGCCGGCGACAACGCCACTCTGCCTGCGACAGCTACCTACAACATCATTGTTGGGTAAGCATAGATAACCGGCACCACAGCCGGCCGAGGATCGAAGGGAAGCGTTCCGCTATGGTCACCGGTAGAGAAGTGCAACCCGCGGACTCCTCAGCCTTGCTTATCGGTAAAGTTCTAGTCGACGTACTTGATCTGTCCGCAGCCGAGCGATTTCCCGATAGCCCTACCCGTCGGTGTGCCCCAAGTCGATCTGGCGTAACTTGCTCGGCTTGGCTCGCAACGCGATCGTCTTCGTCGGATACATCAACTACTTCCTGTAGCCGGAAGAGCCCAACATGCCAAGGCTCTCTGGGTGGACGAATTGCGAAAACCTGGGGAGAACGCCAGTTCTGGGTGACTAACTGAGTGACAACGGCCCCGGACGGGGGCAGACGTCGATGGACGGTCGTGGACCGTACGCCCAGGTCAGGGCCGGTATCGGCCCTGGTCACGCCCCCGCTCGGATCGCCTTACAAGCGAGATGTCACTGGTTCGAACCCAGTAGTGCCCACCACAAGCTCCTCCACCTGTGAAAACAGGTGGGGGCTTCTCTTTTTGCCGCCTAACCACCTCGCCACGTCGCTTAGCCAGATGTCGCCTTAACACGTGAGCACACGCTTGTGTCATGCCCCCTTGGCGTCTCGGGCGGGCGAGGTGACTCTTCGACCGTTGCCGTCGGCGATGATTCGCTACTCTGAGTGAGGTGAGTGCGTGGAGGGAGTCTCAGGTACATAAGCCGTATGGATTTGAGATCGAGCCGGAGGTCCGTGAGTGGCTCGACAACCTGAGCGACAGCGACTTCAAACGGGTTGACGAGGTAGCCGGTCTACTGGCGGAAAAAGGGGCTGAGCTTGGCGGTCCATGGTCGGACCATCTGGAAGGGGCAGTCTGGGAACTGCGGGTTCGGCTCCGTGATGTTGCAGCTCGGGTGACGTACTGGTGTACTCCGGGTAGGACGATCGTGTTGCTCACGGTTTTCCGCAAGACCAAGCAGCACGATCAACGGCAGATCGACAGGGCGGTCCGGGCGCAGAAGATCTGTGAACGCGACCACCACGGGTTGGTGGCCGAGATCTATGAGAGGAAGGTGTGATGACTGGTTATCACACCCGCTGGGTGCGGCCTGAACCTGAGATCGAGGATCCCGAACGGATCATGATCCGTGAAGCGTTGGCTTTTGGTAAGGCGCTGTATGACCGGCGTGGTGCGCTTGGACTGACCGTGGCGGAGCTGGCCGAGCGTGCGGGTATGACCGAGGATGAGATCGAGTGCATCGAGGAAGGCGGGACCGCGCCGACGATCGCCTTGCTGCGGCATCTGGCCGCGGCGCTGAACGCCGACGTTCGCCTCACCTCCGGTCATGACCTGGGGTCGGTCTGGTTCGAGCCACACGCGGCCTGATCGGCGGACACCGGTCACCCGGCGCGCAGGAATCCCGCTCGCTGCCGAGGTGCTGTGGGGAGTCACCGAAATCAGCACTGATGACAGGATGCGCAGAGAGCGCGAGTTCTGGGTGACAACGGCCCCGGACGGGGCCGGACAACGGTGGACGGCCGTGGACCGTGCGCCCAGTTCAGGACCGTTGTCGTCTCTGGTTGGGCGCCTGTGACGAAGCTGTGCCGCATCTCGCGAGGGGTCCAGTCGGTGCCACGGAGTCCTGCCTTCTCGATGCTCTTTCGTACGTCGCGGCGCACGTTGCCTGCGCTCATCGGGGTGCCCTTCGACGTACAGAAGACGAGGCCCGCTTCTGTCCCTGCCTTCTCCTGTTCCTCCGGAGCGCCCGCAGTGCGTCGACGCATCGCCGGGGGAGTTCGAGGGAACGGCGCGATTTGACGGTCTTGGTGTCGCCCTTCTGCCGCACGGATCGCCACACGTAGATCGCGAACTGTTCGTTTCCCGGCCGGTCTCGGTGACCGGTGACCACATGTTGCGGCTTTCGTCGCAGGCGACCACGTGCGACCAGAAAAGCGCACGCAGTCCCTCGGCCCGGGCACCGATCGGCAGCGAGAGCAGCACGTACGCTCGCATGCGCGGGTTGGCCTGCTCCGCCAGGACGATGACGGAGCCGGCCTGAGCGAGCGTGAGCGCTTTGGAGGTACGGCCGTCGCACCCTACGGGATCTCACAGAGATCGTTCAGCTTGTCGCGGCGCATGGCGCTCTTCACCGAACGGTTGAGGATGCCGTGAATCAGCTTGAGGGATCGAGTGCTCAGCTCATCCGTCTTGCTCGCAAGCCACCGGTCAACGTCCTCCACCGACAGGTCACGCAGCTTGCGCGCACCCACCGCGGGGACCACATGCTTGTTACCGTAGAAGAAGGGGAACTCGGCATGACCGATGACAAGGGCGCCGCCCGGTGGCGAATCATCGCCGACCTCTTGCGTTCAGACGTGGTCCAAGACCACTACCAGCCAGGACAGGCCCTCCCCGGCGAAGCGTTCCTCGCTTCCGAGTACGCCACCTCACGCCCGACGATCCGCAAGGCCATCGCCCAGCTCGTCGGCGAAGGACTGCTCACCGTCGCCCACGGCCGAGGCACCTTCGTCCGCCCCACCCCTGACCGCCGCCTCATCCTCATGGGCGGCTCAGAGCGCGAAGACCTGCAAGCAGGGATGGGAACACGTCACCGTCGCCAGCGAGGCCGAACGCACCGCAGGCGGTGTCACTCCCAACTCGGCACTGTTCATGACCATCGAGGGCAGTAAAGCCGACGTCCTGGGGGTGCGCCGGGGCCGCATGGGCGTCTACCGCTACGCCTACTGGCAGCACACCAAGACCCGCGCCCGCATCCACCTGTGCTCCTACCTCCTAGCCGACCAGGTCGCCACCATCACCGGCGAGGGCAGAGGCATGGAGATCAACTCCGAGATCGAGCCCGAGGACTACTACGCCCACCTGGAGCGCACCCATGGGCCGTTGCGCTGGATCACCTCGGTCCACACCCAGATGCCCTACGGCGAGACCTACGAGGACCTCAACATGGAGCCCATCGGCACACCCTTGTTGCTGGTCCGCCGGCTGATGCTCAGCAAGGAGGCCGTCCGCTGGAGTTCACCGAGATCGAAGCTCCTGGCGACCGGTTCGAAGCCGCAGCAGTCAGTGAGCATGACCAGGCCGGATCAGACGGACAGGTCTCACTCAGGGTGTAGTGGGCTCAGACTGTCTTCACTGGTTCAAGGCAGTCCGCCTGCGGCGGCCTGCGCGCGTCGGGCGGTCGCTGGCCGCGCTGCGGCTCTTCGGCCGGTCGCGACCAGCACCGCCCACGCGCTTTGACCCCCAGGCCGTGATCGCCAACACCGTGACGATGTCACTCCACGAGATGTGACCGAAAAACGCCTTGGAGATGTCGGGTGGCGTCGTAGTCTGACGCCATGAAGCCGAGCGACTTTCTGCTCTCTGCGCAGCAAGGCTTCCTGGGGACGCCGTTGGTGCGGCAGGTGTTGGACGTCGAACGGGTGACCGCGCGGCGGAGTGGCCCGCTGGAGGACGTACCGGACCTGGAGGCTGCTCAGGCGATCATCTGCCTCGCACCCAGCGAACTGGAAGCTTTCGGTACCGGCGGCGCTGCGAACATATCCGAAATTACCGCGTCGAAGGCTGGCATCAACGCCGCACCGACGGCCGAGAATGTAGGTGTCTAGTATGACTGGCAACCGCATCAACCGCATCAACCGGGCCTACCGCCTACGACGCCGACCCGTTGGGCAACTCACCGACGGTGACCTCGAACTGGTTGAAGAGCAGGTACCGGAGCTGGCCGACGGTCAGGCCTTGGTCCGCACCAAGCTTCTCTCGCTCGACCCAACCTCCCGCGTCTGGATGAGCGATATGCGTAGCTACGAACCTCCGGTCCCGATCGGCGCAGTGATGCGTGGCTTCGGCGTCGGCGAAGTAGTTGCATCCAGGCGCGAAGACATGCCGGTCGGGGCCACTGTCAGCGGCTTCACCGGTTGGCAGGAACTGGTCCTTGCCGACGACTCACAGCTGGAGGCGCCGCTTACTGTCCTGCCGACCCCACTGCCGGCACCCGAGTCGGCCTTTCTCGGCGTCCTCGGCCACACCGGCATCTCGGCCTATCTCGGGATCGACTTGGCCGAGTTGAAAGAGGGAGAGACAATCGTCATCTCTGCCGCCTGCGGTGCGGTCGGCTCGATTGCCGGTCAGATCGCAAGGCAGAAAGGGGCGGGACGGGTGATTGGCATTGCTGGCAGTCCCAGCAAGTGCCAACACGCCGTCAAGGTTCTCGGCTATGACGCCTGCATCGACCACCACGCCGCTGACTGGCGTGCACAGCTCGACGCCGCCACACCGGATGGGATCGATGTCGATTTCGAGAACGTTGGCGGGCCGGTCATGGATCACATTTTGATGCGGCTCAACATCGGTGCCCGGGTTTCCCTGTGCGGAATGATTTCCGAGTACAACAGCTATAACAAGGGCGGCGAACACACTGGAAGTCTCACCAACATAGTCCAGCTGATCATGCAGCGGGCGACGATCAAGGGCTTCCTTGTACTTGACTGGGCCCACCGCTTCGAAGAGGCGATCACATACCTCGCTGGGCTGCTCGGCGAAGGTAAGCTCCACTACGACGAGACAATCGTCGACGGCGGCATTGAAGCTGCCCCGCACGCTCTCCACCAGCTGTTCAGCGGCGCAAACTTGGGCAAGCTACTTGTGCGGGTAGCAGATTGAGACGTCGCTTGGGAGGCCTCTTTAAAGGGCTATGAAGTGCTCCGCTTCGGTGGGTAGGAGATAGTCGAGGCGTGGTCCGCTATCGAGAACATCAACCTCGGTAGCGGGTCGCACCTTGGTGGGTCAAGGGCGCCTACGACGTCGCTACGCGATCCAATGCCGCGTAGTGAGGTGGAGGCCGGTCAGTAGCGTGGTGTCTATATGAGACACACTCATAAGGACTGACCCGGCGGCCAACTACGGGACAGGTACGGGATGATCTTGCAAGCGATGCTGCCTGTGCTAAGCATTCGTGCAGGTCAACCGGAATAAGCCGACCACACAGTTACCGCTCTCCTAATGCGGGTGTCTCTGCTCTGGCTGTCCCCCATAGGGTGAGTTGTCGTGCAGCCACTCGTGCTCTTCGACCTGGACAACACGCTCGTGAACCTGGACGAGGCGTTCCAGGCGTGGGCTGCGGAGTTCGTCGACGAGCACCGGCTTGAGCCCGAGGCGGTCGACTGGTTGATCGCTCTTGACCAGGTGGGCTACCCGCATCGTGAGGTCTTCTTCGGCACGGTGCGCGAGCACTTCGCCCTCCCCGAGTCCGTTGAGGAGTTGTGGGGCCGCTACCGCAAGCGCATGCCGTACCTGGTGCGCTGCCGGCCCCAAGTGATGAAGGAACTGTCACGGCTCCGTGCAGCCAAGTGGAAGGTGGCCATCGTCACCAACGGAACGGCGGACAACCAACTCGGCAAGATCCAACGGACCGGACTGGCTGAAGCCGTCGACGCCTACGCGCTCTCGGGGCTCGAAGGCATCCGTAAGCTGGATGTCGGTCTGTTCGAGATCGCCGTCCGGCGGTGCGGCATGAATCTTGCTGACGGGGGATGGATGGTCGGTGATCAGCTCGTCAAGGACATCGGCGGGGGACGAGCCGCCGGCCTTCGTACGGTCTGGATCGACCAGGGGGTGTCGCAGGACCAGGGGCACGAGGCGGACTACGTCGTTACGGACGTGCTCCACGCGATGGAGATCCTGCACGATAAGCGCTGATCGGATTACTGATAGGTGATCCGTGTGAGAGCCCGTCTGATGTGGAGCTATGGGGTGACGGACGGGGCGTTACCGTGTGGGGGTGACGTTCATGAACATCGTCCGGCATAAGGGTGATGAGCCGTATCCATGTCCGTGTTGCGGGTTCCTCACACTTGATGAACGGGGCAGGGACGAGATCTGTCCGGTGTGCTTCTGGCAGGACGATGGGCAGGACGAGCATGACGCCGACGAGGTCCGCGGTGGTCCCAACTATGAGCTGAGCCTCACTCAGGGACGACGTAATTTCGCCGCGTTCGGCGCGAGCCGCAGGCAGGACATCGACAAGGTTCGTGACCCGCTCCCGCCTGAGCACCCGATTAAGTGATCTTGCTAACGCGGATGCTAACAACAGGTCTAGACGGACCTGGATGATCGTGGACCGAGGGACCTCGTAGAGCTCTCTCGACCAGGCCCGGGAAACGGCCGTGGACGGTCCTGGACGGTCGTGATCTAACTCGTAATGAAGGGGTCGCATATCGGATGAGGGGGTCAGACGTCTGGTAGGAGGCGATCGAATCTATCGGGCCTATCGGGGCCGATACTAGGCTTTAGATCATGAAGCGTCTGATTGTCGTGGTGCTGGTGGTCGGTGGCCTTGCTGGTGCTGCCGCAGTCGTAGGCGTCCTGGGGGTCGGCAGTTTCGTGGTGGATCGCCTGGGCTTGTTGTTGATGCCCCGCTCGCCGTTTCCCCGTTGTACCGACGATGACAAGCGGCTCGCTTCGGCTCTCGTAGTGCTCAGCATCCTTGATGCCCGTCCGGTCGAGGCGAAGCCGGACGGGAAACGTCTCGGGGGGTGCAATGACGATGACCGGCTCGCGTATGCCGAGCAGTCCTACCGGCTTTCGGTATCGCGTGCCGATGTGCCGTCCTTCTACCGCGAGGCTGCGATCAAGGACGGCTGGAAGTCGGCGCCGGTGCCGAAGCAGGAGGAGAGTGCAACGCAGGTCTGCCTCACTAAGGTGATCAACAGCCGGAATGTCTATCTGTCGGTGGGGTACTCCGACAGTCCGGAAGAGAAGGACAGCGATGACTACTTCTTGCAGGTCAGTTCTGGCCCCAGCGGGAGCAATCTGTGCTGATGCCTGGGAGGGGTGTTCGGCCGGCCTCGGTTCTGGAACGTGAGGGCTGACGACAACGGTGACGACAACGTCGGTCACCACGAGCACACGGCGACAGCCGTCCACCACCCTCTGACCTCGTGTCTGTTGAGCGGAGCAGGGTGATCGCTCCGCCTGGAAAGCGGAAGGTCGTCCTGGGGGTGGAGTTAGCTATCTCCGCATGAAGGGCACCTCGTAGGCAGGTGGTTGGCCGTTCATCACGTCAGTTAGATCATCGTCCGTGAGACCGAGGTCGAAGACGTTACCCGCCTGCCGCGGATCCCAGCCTCGATCAAGGGCTTGGCGTATGGTCGCCGTCACGAGTGTCGGCTGTATAGCGATCGTTCGCTCTCCGTACCATGCGTCCGGCCGGGAACAGGGTAGCGACACCAGGAGAACACGCCCCGGGGCCTCGGCCAGTTCCACCGCGAACGTCAGCGGCCCCCAGCTGTTCGCCTGGCAGTACGTGGGCTTACGACGGACCCGCCAGCGGAAGGTGGTGCCATCTACGGTGATGAGCCGTGATCCCTTCTTGGGGATCGCCATGAAGCGGCCTCCTGCCCTGTTCCGGCACTGCTCATGGGAGCGCCGAGACCAGTTAGAAATGACGTGAGTCGATCGCAACCGTAATCCCTGTTCAGTGTGCTGATCGACAGGTTTTCCACGGGCGGCTGGTTACCTTCTTAAACGGGTTTCGTCGACCAGGCACTCACTGACACCGAAGACCACCGCGCGGATCACGCCGGAAGCCTAGCTCGGTTACGTAGTGTGCCCATGTGGACGAATACCGGTGATGATTGATGCTTTCATGCTAGATAATGGCCCTTATGGGAAAGCTTCGCCCCGAGGAAAGATGGGTTCTGGCATGTATCCGGGCCGCGCTGCCTGGGATGAATGTGCGTCAATACGACGATGGTTCAGAGCCGGGCATGCACGACCTCAATCTGTTCTCTCAGGATGGAGCTCTCCGGGGAGCGGTGGAGGTCAGCGCGGCGGCTGACGGCGACTCCATCGAGCTGTGGAAGCTCGTGAATGGTCAGGGGCGCCGTATCTACGCCAGTCTTGCTGGGGGATGGTTCCTGAGACTCCAGCCGTCGACACCTGTGAAGCCCCTTCTCCAGGCGCTTCCTGCGCTGCTTACCGACTGGGAACAGCGTGGGATCCGGGAATTCTCCCGGTGGGACAGTAGCGACCCGACTTTCGCGCAAGCCTTCAAACTGGGCATCAGGGGTGCTAACCAGAGCGGCACCGATTTCCCTGGAAGTGTGTACTTCACCATCGACCTGCCGCCCGACAAGGCGGGCGGGTTCGTCGCCGACACCGGGGATGCCTTGGCTCAGTGGGTGGGCAACTGGCTGCGGGAGGCCGAACAGGCGGATGTCCTCCGCAAGCTCGCCAAGTCCGCCGCGCCACGCCGCCATGCCTTTGTTCTGTTCCCTGGCTTCACCACTGCCCCCTTCAAGGTGGCCGACCTGTTGATGCGAGATTCCGCGCCGCTTCCGACGGTCGCGCCAAGTCTTCCCGCCGAGGTGACAGACGTGTGGGCCATGAGCACGTGGAATTCTGGTGACGGGTTCCGGTGGTTGGCGGCTGACGGCTGGGTCAGGTTCACGAAGGTCCTGGAGATCGACTCCGTCGACTGAGGTCGCACCCATGAAAGTGGTGTACAGCAGCCGGTACAGCAACACCGCCTTACAGGATCATTCTTCACCGACTCGCATCCATCATCTGAGCAAAGCGAGATGCCGCTGACGAGGCATCCGCCTTTCCCTACGGATCAGAAGGTTGGGGTTTCGAGTACCTCCGGCTGCACCACTGACAAAGGCCCTTCGGGATGATCCCGGAGGGCCTTTGTCGTATCGCGGTAGAGCCGCACGAGCAAGCCTTCCGCGGGCGGAAGGTTGAGGCTTTGAGCATCTCGGGCCGCGTCATCGCTGAGAGATTTTTCGAACACATCAACTAGAACCTCATCTGCTTTGATGGCGGAAGGTCTCTTACCAGACACAAAACCGATATTTACATCCAGTTTACAGACTGCGAGTGTTATCACGCCTTATCCCGTTCGGCAATGAAGGGGCTAATGTGACTCGCTCTCGACCCACGTCCGGCTTATCCGCCGTGACGCGTCGCCGAGGCTCCATCCTGACAACACTCCTGCTCGCGACCTCACTCCTGGCATCCCCGGCACTCGCCCAACCCGCGAGCTCCACGCCGACGAACGCCGCCCCAGACCCGGTCGGCACCGCCAAGGCCGAAGCCCTGCGCACCGGGAAAGAAGTGGAGATCCCCAGCCTCCACACCGAGAACATGACCACGGTCGCCACTCCGGGCGGCAAGACCGTCAAGACCTACGTCTACGGCGACGTCATCCGCGTGCGACGCGGCGACGCCTGGCACAAGACCGACACGGCGCTGGTCGTGGAGAACGGCGTCGTCAAACCCCGGATGACCAAGCTCGACATCCAGCTGTCCAACGGCGGCAGCACGAAGCCGCTGCTCACCGCCAAGGGCGACGCCCTCGGCCGTACGGACGGGCAGCCCGGCGAGATCAGCGTCGCCGCACCAGGCAGGCTGCCCGAACCCGAGCTCTCCGGCAGCACGGCCACGTACCGCGACGCCTATGGCCCCAAGATCGACCTGGTCGTCACCGTCTCCCCGAACGGCTACCAGCAGCAGATCGTGATCCGCGAGCGGCCCGGCAAACGCCTCAAGCTGCCCATCCTGATCGACCCGCCCTCCGGCATGAGCCTAGGCAAGTCTTCGAGCGGCAAACCCGCGGCCCTCGCCGCCGGCAAGGAAGTCGCCGACCTGTCCGCGCTGCCGATCATGGACGCCAAGGAGCTCGCCGCCCCCGGCACCGGGAAGGCCGGCACCGCGAAGACGACGCTGACCGGAACCGGAGACGACGCCGCACTCGTCGTCACCCCCGACGCCGCGTTCCTGTCCGACCCCGCGACGGCCTACCCGGTGACCCTGGCCGCCGCCAACCCCACCCCCTGGCATGGGGCCGGAGCTCCCGCCGACACGTTCATCGCCAACGGCGGCAGCTACGTCAACGGCAGCTACTCGGCGAACTCGAACGCCCTGTTCGCCGGCCGCCGGGACGGCTACAACTACCGTTCGTTCCTGAAGTACGACCTCACCGGCGCACCGTTCATGGGCCGGGAGATCCTGGACGCGAACATCATCCTGTGGAACTACATCTCCAGCGCTTGCGGCAACGTCGGTGACATCTCCATGCACCGCATCTCGAGCAGTTGGACACCCACCTCGCTGACCTGGTCCAACCAGCCTTCCGCCGTGGCGGACGGCTACGTGGTCAACCCGTACGGCAAGGACCGGAACTGCTCCGACTGGATGGCCGAGGGCGAGCTCTGGTACTCCATCGAGCAGATCACCCAGGCCTGGGCGAACGGCTCGCCCAACCACGGCGTCATGATCCGCTCCGTGGTCGAGTCGGGCTCGACCAACAACTGGCGGCAGTACCTGTCCGGCAACTACCCGGAGACGGCACCGGACGGCAGCCACCACCCCTACTTCTTCGTCGAGTACGACGCCCCCGCACCCACCAAGACCGAGTGGGTGCAGTTCGAGATGGACGACGTCAACGGCGTCTTCCCCACGTACGGCGAAGCCAAGGCCAACGCCGTCCAGCCGTGGGACACCACCGCGACCTGGCCGATCGGCAACGCGGAAGCCGACGTGATCGAGAAGCTCGGCATCGGCGTCCCCCACGAGGTCACCTCCAGCAAACTCCAACGGCTGCCGCAGGACGTCGCGATCGATCCGGCCACCCTCGACCCGGAAGAGATCCCGGCGGGCATGTCGATCGGCGACACCCCACCCACGATCACGGCGGCTCAGCCCGAAGGCTCCAGCGTTCCGACCGGCACCACGGTCACCGTGACCTTCAGCGAACGCGTCTGGGACGCGACCGTCACCCTCAAGGATCCGGCCGGAACCGGGATCCAGGGAGCGTCGGCCATGGACGCCGGCCAGACGGTGCTGACCTTCACCCCGGCCGAGGCGCTGCGGCCCGCGACCACCTACAGCGTGAACGTGACTGGCGCGTCCGACGTGGACGGCGAGGAGGCCGACCCCTTCGCGTGGCAGTTCACGACGGAGGCGGATGTCACTCCACCCACGGTGACGTCCACGGAGCCATCGGCCGACGCCGTCGACGTGCCGCTGCGCAACCCGTTGAAGGTGACCTTCAGCGAGCCGGTCACCGAGGCGGTGTTCGAGGTCAAGGACGGCGGCGGAGCCGACGTTCCGGGCGTGGTCTCCTCGGGCGGCGACAAGGTGTGGATCTTCACGCCGTCCGCGCCGCTGGGGTGGAACGCGACCTATGCGGTTCGGGTGTCCGGTGCGAAGGACGCATCCGGGAACACGATGGTTCCGCACTCGTGGTCGTTCGCGACCGTCACGGACACGGCCGCGCCCACGGTGGCGCAGGTCAGCCCGGCGGACGGCGCCACGAACGTCCCCATCGGCACCAAGGTCGTGGTGACGTTCTCCGAGGCCGTCTCCGACGCGCAGATCACCGCCGCCGACGCGGCAGGGGCTCCGGTGCCCGGCGACGTCGCGGTGGACGCCGCGAACACCACATGGACGCTGACGTTCGGCGGTCCGCTGAACTCGGAGACCGTGCACACCATCAGCGTCGCCGGGGCGAAGGATCCCGCCGGCAACGTGATGGAGCCCTACTCCTGGTCCTTCACCACCGCCCAGCCGGACACCGTCGCGCCGGCGGTCACGGCGTCGAGCCCGCAACCCGATGCCGTCGACGCGCCGCTCGGCGGCCCGATCAAGGCCACCTTCAGCGAGCCGGTGTCCGAGGGCCAGATCACGGTCAAGGACCCGGCGGGAGGCGTCGTGACCGGCGCGCTCGCGGCGGAGTCCACGACCGTGCTGACCTTCACACCCGCCCAGCCGCTGGCCGAGCGCACCAAGTACACCGTCGAGGTGACCGGCGCGAAGGACGGCGCGGGCAACGTGATGACGGCCCACACCTGGTCGTTCACCACGCTGGAGCTCCCGCCGCCGCCGAACTCGCCGAAGGTGTCCGGCGAGTACGTCAGGCCCACCAACACCGGCGGCGCCGCCACCACCCTCACCCCGGAGTTCCGGGCGGAGGTCACCGACCCCAGCAGCCGGCCGATGACGCTGACCGTCCAGGTCGAGCACGACCCCGCGGCACCCGCACAAGGCACGGGGGCCATCTGGACCGGTTCTACGACCACAGCCGTCCCCTCCGGCAACTACACCGGCATCTCCGTCCCCTCCGGCAAGCTCAGCGACGGCTGGAAGGTGCGCTGGCGCGCCCGCGCCACGGCAGCCGGCGTCAACGGCGCCTGGACGAGTTGGCACGCCCTGACCATCGACATCTCCAAACCGACAGTCGCCAACGAATACGTCCGGCCGACCAACACCGGCGGCGCGGCCACCACCCTCACCCCGGAGTTCCGAGGCGAGGTCACCGACCCCGACGGCCGATCCATCACCATGACCGTCGAAGTCGAACACGACCCCACCGCCACCGGCCAAGGCAGCGGAGCCATCTGGTCCGGCACCAGCACTGCGGCCGTTGCCTCCGGCAATTACACCGGCGTCGCCGTACCGTCCGGCAAGCTCAGCGACGGCTGGAAGGTGCGCTGGCGCGCCCGCGCCACGGCAGCCGGCGTCAACGGCGCCTGGACGAGTTGGCACGCCCTGACCAT
>NZ_JBEOWJ010000020.1:22372-183740 GCF_040295965.1 Streptosporangium sp. NPDC002544
GGCGAGGTCACCGACCCCGACGGCCGATCCATCACCATGACCGTCGAAGTCGAACACGACCCCACCGCCACCGGCCAAGGCAGCGGAGCCATCTGGACGGGAACCAGCACCACGGCCGTCCCCTCCGGTAACTACACCGGCGTCGCCGTCCCCTCGGGCAAACTCACCAACGGCTGGAAAGTCCGCTGGCGCGCCCGCGCCACCGCAGCCGGCGTCAACGGCGCCTGGACCACCTGGCACGCCTTGACCATCGCCGTCTCCAGCGTCGCTCCGGCCGCCGCGCGAACCGGAGTGGCCCTGACCTCGGACCCGAACACCAGCGGCCCGTTCGACTACCAGCGCATGAGCCCCGCGGACTGCAACGCGGAGCGGCGCAAGTCACCGCGCCCCTGGCATGGATTCGGATGGACTGTCCTGCGGCCCTACACCGGTTGCTACAGCCGGATCGCCGGATGGGGCGACTGGGAAGTCGACCAGCTCACCGGGATCCCGACGTCGGAGTGCCCGAAGACCGAAGGCGTCAGGATGACGGTCAACGTCATCATGTACACCAACCTCGGCACCAAGAAGGGCGAGCCCGTCGTCTACGGGGAGAACGACCGCGAACTGCAGGCCAGGGACATCAGCATCTGGATCGACATCACCGAGCTCATCGTCATGGACTCCAACTGCAACCAGACGAACATGCTCGACGGGCGCAACATCACAGTCAGAGTGGAGGCCGTGGGCTCCGACAACGCCGACTGCAACCAGATCAAGGGCCCTGAAGACGGGAAGCGGCTCGCTCCCATCGGGGACTTCAAGCGAAGCGGCCGGACCGCCTGGATCTTCCGATCCGAGGGCACCAGGTGGGGCAACTGCACCCTGCGACCCAAGCTCTACCCCGGCGTGAGCATCGACTTCCTCGATCCGGAGCCGTTCAAGCTCTGGCATCACCTCGGAACCGAGCAGATCCCCACCCGCCCGAAGGGCGACTTCCCGTTCGTCGCCCGCTGCGACAGCATCCGCCTCTCCTATCCGGTGCCCAAGGCCAATGGGCAGCCCGGAAACGACTGGATCGGCTACTCCGGCGGGTGCCGAATTCTGGGTGCGGACCGCGTCTACACCATGTACGCGGACGACCCGTTCCGCAGTGAGGTGGCGAGGCACATCAGGGACGCCTTCCAAAACCCGCAGGCGACCGATCCGAAGCTGGACCGGAACGGCAATCCGATCACCAAGAGCTTCCCCGGCAACTATGACGTGATACCCAGACCGCCCCTGACCAGGCGGGCGAGAAACGGGCGCGCACCCGACGGCCCTCTCCTCAACTCGAAGAACCGCACGCAGATGACCTGGTACTGCCCGAACCTCCCCGGGGCCGGCCCGGGCAAGCAGTGCGACGAGTATCCGTTCGCCTCCACCAACCAGGCGATCGGTGTCGAAGGCCAGCTCATCAACAACGTCTGGACGCCCACCTTCAACGCCTCACTTCGTCAGGTGAGCACCGACCACAACCAAGCCGCAGGACGCGACCTGGCGGCCTTCTACGCCCGCTACCGCGTCTTCACCTCTGGCCAGCTCGAAGGCGGCGCGGGCAACTGGCCGTCCAATGCCTTCTGGGTCAGAATCCGCAACGGCGCACCACCGTCATAACGTCATAGCCGGGAGAGGGCCTCGCCCTCTCCCGGCTCCTCCACCATCGGAAGGTGAGCATGCAGTCGCCGACGCACCTGCACGATCTCCTAGTTTCGACCATCTTCACCGAGGGACTCGATGACGAGATGGACCTCTGGACGCTGGGATTCAGCGCCCTCTGGGTCAAAGGAATGGATCGCGACGCCGTCGCCGAGGCCTTCTCCCTGGACCTCGTCACCAGCACGCCGAGCCACCTGAACGAATTGCTCGACAACAGTGAGGAAGGCGGGCCCACCTGGGTGGGCGAGGCCGGAGGGTGGACCTGCATCATTCCGGGGCCGACCGACGACGATTTCCTGCTGCCGTTGACGGCGGGCGGGCGGGAGGCGCTCTGCTTCAGTATGGATATGGGCGGCCATGACCATTTCAAGTATCTGAAGGACGGGGAGGTGGTTGTCGCCTTCCAGCCCACCTGGCCCGACCCCGTGCACGGGAGCGATCCGCACGCGCTCGACCACCTCATGGAAGGGCTGCGCTTCCAGACCAGCGGCGACGACGTCATCGAGGATCGCGTGGACGAGGGCGAGAGCATCAGCTCCGTCCTGACGCTGATCGGCCGGATCACGGGGACGGACATCGCCGCTGACTGGCTTGAGGCGACGCACTCGCTCATCTACCCTCGCTAGTGCGTTGACCACGATGGTTCGCCGGGTGCGGTGGTCAGGCTGCTCGGGATCGTGGTCGCCCCAGCGTTGCTGGCGTTCGCTGCGGATGCGGGCTCGTTCTTTGCGTTGAGCTTCCAGCAGTGCGGGGTCGCGCCGGTGGTGGTCGCGCCAGCGCAGGTATGCCTGTAGCTCGCGGGCCAGGACGGGGTGGTTGGCCGGGTCGCTGTTACCCAGGACGAAGCGGCGAAGCGGGCCGAAGTGTGGCTCGTCGGGTAACCCCGGCGCATTGCTGCGCCGGGGTCCCCTCAGAACCGGCCGTGCCCGCTTTCCAGGCAACCGGCTCAACCAAAGCGACTCCACGAAAGCCGGGGTACATCATCTTGGACCTGATGGCCGCTGTCGAGCTGAATGGTTCGCCGGACGAACGCTCGGCCGCCACCCTCGCATAGTTCGTAGACCGTGGCACGGCACCAACAGGTCCAGGCCACCGAGCGTGTCCGTTCAAACGTCGGGTACGGCTCTCGCCAATCCAGACGGAGGTGATCTCGCTGCGGCATCACAACATGCGGGCTCAGGCACTCGTCGAGCAGAGTCACGGCGTGTGCTCCGCGATGCCTCCGCATCGGTAGGACGCTTTGAGGAGCTCTTCGTACCGCTGGGCGACGCAGTGGGCGACGGTGATCGGGTTGTCCACGCCATAGACCCTGTACAAGCGGCGGCCCGTCTTCGCTGAGATCTTCCCCGTCCACCAGCGGTAGGCACGTCCGTCCGTCCAGACCAGGAGGTCGGTCCAGACGGAGACCAGGGCGACACCGTGGCCCTCATGGACGTCGGCCGAGACACCACAGTGTTCGAGGCCGATGCGCAGGCGTTCAGCAGCCAGGGCCGCCGGGCATCGTTGATGCCGGCCTTTTCCCGCCGAGGGTGCTCATAACTCCAGCTCCTCCTGGTCGCGGAGCTGTTGGGCGAGTTCGGTGACGTCGTTGGCGTCGATTGTCCGGTAGAGGCCCTTATTTATCTCTTCGTTAGTGAGGTGTCGGCCATTCCGGGTTGCCCACAAACGGCCCGCAGAGCTACGCCAAATGCACCATCCGGGAAATGCTACCTGGAGGTCTTCCAGAATCACGGGTGTTGACATGGAGTAAGCATCATTCCATTTGAGTGACGAGCCCACCGCGTTCCAGAGACGTCCAGGACGTTTCAAAGTTAGAGTCGAAAACGTCCTTGACGTCCTCACTCCCCGAGGTACACCGTGGCCAACGTCCCCTTACGCCGCGCCATTCTCGATGCGAAGCTGAGCAACCAGAACCTGGCGGATCGCTGCGAGGTGGATGTTAAGACGGTGGAACGCTGGTTGCAGGATGAGCGCGAGTCCCGCACCTCCGGCACCAGTTGGTGGCTGCCGAGGCATTAGGAGTTGATACGTCCGTGTTGTGGCCAGAGGCTATCCGTAACACCGTGAAAACCGGCCCGGATCGAGAGGTTCTGACCGTCTATCCGTACCGGTCGGCGTGTCCCAAGTCGATCTGGCGCAACCTGATCACCTCGGCCCGCAACGAGATCGTCTTCGCCGGGTACACCAACTACTTCCTGTGGCTGGAACACCCCAACCTCGCCAAGGTCCTCAAGCGCAAGGCCGAGCAGGGGTGCAAGATCCGGTTCCTCATCGGTGACCCGGACAGCGAGGTCACCCGCCGCCGGGAGGAGGTGGAGAACGTCCCGCTGACGGTCTCCACCCGCATTCGGATCACTCTCTCGGAGATCGAGCAGGTTCGGGACGTGCCCGGCATCGAGGCGCGCTTCGGAGACGAGCACATCGCGATGAGCGTCTTCCGCTTCGACTCCGAGATGCTCGTGACGCCGCACCTGGCCAAGCTGGTCGGCCACGACTCGCCGATGATGCACCTGCGCCGCTACCAGGACGACGGCCTGTTCGACCGGTTCGGCTACCACGCCTCGGAGCTGTGGAGTAACGGCCGGGACGTCTGGGCAGACGACCCGCGAGAGAGCGCGAGTTCTAGGTGACGAATTGGACGGCAGTCACCCTGAGCAGCGGTAGATCGCATGGCGGCGGGGTCGTGGAGACCTTTTCTCCGCTGTCTGAACCCCTGCTGTCTGAACCCTGAGCAGAACTCCGGGTTTCCGGCACTCTGTGCTTATCGAGATCCATGGATAGGATTCGCGTGGATCATGAGATGCCTTGATCGCCCCTGGTTGGAGTTGCCGTGATTTCGAAAGAGCGGACCCCGCGGAGTTCGATCGGCGCGCCGGGTTTTCCGTTGATCGGCTCGCTGGTGGTCATTGGACTGCTGCTCCTGTACGGGGCAAGCTTTCCCAGTGGCGGCCCTCTGTGGGTGCTGCCTGTTCTCCTGGCGTTCTTCGTACTAGGTGTGATCTGGTTCGTGCGCCTCGCCGTGGAGGTTTTCAATCCGGAAGGTCGGCCTGGTGTCAAACGAAACCTGTTGCGCTGGGCAGCACCGGCGATCGTCGGAATTCTGGTGTTCGGGCTGGCTGCCATGGGCCCGGGGAGATTCAGATTCTCTCTGTCCGAGGAGGACTTCGAGAAGGTCGCACGGTCAGCGGTAGCGGGAAGCGGCGACTGGAGGATGGATGCCGCGACGCTCGGGCTGTTCGAGATCTCCTGGGCCGAACGGCATGAGGGCACGGTGCGCTTCGCGCTGGCGGGCGGAGGAAACGGCATTCACGCCCATGGCTTCATCTGGAGCCCGAACGGGGAACCTCCGTTGCCGGAAGAAGAGGAATACGAACCCGACGTCGAGCACTACTACGGCCCCTGGTACCTGTGGAGTGAGAACTTCTGAATCCTGAGTGACCAACTGGGTGACAACGACCCCGGACGAGGCCGGACACCGGTGGATCGCCGTGGACGGTACGCCCAGGTCAGGGACGGTATACGCCCTGGTCACGCCCCTGCTCGGATCGCCTTACAAGCGAGATGTCACTGGTTCGAACCCAGTAGTGCCCACCAGCCAAAACGCCCCGTATCCGATCTTCGGAACGGGGCGTGAGTGACTAAGGGGTCGCGCAGATAGACGCAGGCTCCCCTGGCAGAACGTCTTCCGTCGCCTCGGCCGGCTGCTACGGACGCCGCGCCATCGTCGCGATCCAGGCTACGGCAGGGACGGTCTCTCGGGCGCGCTAAATCTAGTGGCCCGGAGGAAGCGGGCGCCCCACTCCTGGACATGCGCGGCGAACTCCGGCGGCCCCAGCACCTCGAACTCGGCGCCCACGTTGCCCAGCGCCTGGGTCGGCCAATCGAGGGAGGTCGAAGTCATGGTGAGCCGGCAGGTGTCGTGGTCGAGCGGTTCGACGGTGCCCCACTGACCGACCGCCTGCCGTACCCGGGTCGCGGGGGCGTGGACGAGCGCCTCGACCTGGTACGGGGCCGGGGCGTCGCTCGCTGCCTGGACGAAGGCCGCGGCGTCCTCGGCCGGGAGCGGACGCGGCCGGAAGCGCGTGCCGGTCGCGGTCGGCTCGATCAACCTGTCGAGGCGGAAACTGCGCCAGTCGTGCCGGGACAGGTCGTAGGCGACCAGGTACCAGCGTCCGCCGAGTGCGACGACGCGGTGCGGCTCGACCTCGCGGTCGGTGGGTGCGGAGCCTCTGGCCGTGTAGCCGAACCGCAGCCGCTCCTGGTCCCGGCAAGCCTGGGCGACCGCGGTGAGCACCCCCGCCGTGACGACCGGCCCGGACACGGCGATGGAGAGGGTCATCGCCCGCAGGGCGTCCACCCTGGCCCGCAGCCGGGGCGGCAGGACCCGTACCACCTTGGTGAGCGCGCGCAGCGACGCCTCCTGCATCCCGGCGATCCCGCTCTGTGCCGCGTCGCCGATGCCCACCGCGAGGGCCACCGCCTCCTCGTCGTCCAGCAGCAGCGGCGGCAGGATGGCACCGGGCGCGAGCTGGTAGCCGCCGTCGGTGCCCCGGGCCGCGCCGACCGGGTAGCCGAGCTCGCGCAGCCGGTCAACGTCACGGCGCAGCGTCCGCTCGGAGACCCCGAGCCGCTCGGCCAATTCCAGGCCGGGCCAGTGGCGGTGGGTCTGCAGCAGCGAGAGCAGTCTGAGGGTCCGTGAGCTGGTGTTCGCCATACCGCCATCCTCGCCCACCTTCCGGTCAAAAAGTGACCGGAAGCCTCTTTAGAGTCGATCTCGAAGGCCGTACCGACATAAGGACCAAGAAATGATCACCCGTGAGATCCAGTTGGCCGCGCAGATCGCCGGCGCACCGGCACTCGGCAACTTCACCGTCGCCACGACCGAGGTGGACGGCGAGGTTCTGGTGCGCACTGACCAGGTAGGGCTCGCCGCGACCTATCTGGAGTTGATGCGCGCGGACTGCACCATCCCGGTACCGGCCTGGCAGCCGGGCCAGCGGGTGGGCGTGGCCGCCATCGGCACCGTCATCCGGTCCGACAGCCCCGAGCTCGCGGTTGGCGACCTGGTCCAGTCGATGACCGGCTGGAGCGAGTACTCGGCGGGCCCAGCCGCCCAGTACATCAAGCTTGATCCCATCGCGGACCCCGGCTACTACCTCGGTCAGGGGCCGACCGCCTACTACGGGATGGCCGATGTGGCGGCCGTCGGCGAGGGCGACGTGGTGTTCGTCTCCGGTGCGGCGGGCGGGGTCGGCTCGCTGGCCGGGCAGATCGCCAAGTGCCTGGGCGCGGCGCGGGTGATCGGCAGCGCCGGCAGCCCGGCCAAGGTCGACTATCTGGTGAACGAGCTCGGCTACCACGCCGCCTTCGACTATCACGACGGCTCGGCGGCCGACCGGCTCCGAGAGCTCGCGCCCGAGGGCATTTCGGTGTTCTTCGACGTCGTGGGCGGCGAGCAGTATCAGGCCGCGCTGCAGACGGCCAGGCCCGGCGCCCGCTTCGCGCTGTGCGGCTCACTGTCCAGCCAGCTCGGCGATGCGGCGGAGCGTTTCCCCAAGCCCGATCACGCCGCGGCCCAGGCCCGGGGCATCGAGCTGCTGCCGTTCTCCTGCTACCACACCCCCGACCAGATCGCCGCCTGGCGGGAACACTTCAGCACCTGGCTGGGCGAGGGCCGCTTCGTCTACCCGCAGACGGTCGTCAAGGGCGGGATCGAGGACGTGCCGCAGGCGTTCTTGTCCCTGCTCCAGGGGTCCTACCGGGGCAATGTCTCGGTGCGGCTGTCGTGACAACCCTCTCGAGCAGGGCCCTGAACCGGGCCCTGCTGGGCCGCCAGTTCCTGCTGGCCCGCACCGATCACACCCCGCTGGAGGTGATCGGGCGCCTGGTCGCGCTGCAGGCGCAAGAGCCCAACTGGCCCTATGTCGGGCTGTGGAGCAGGATCCACGGCTTCACCCACTCCCAGCTCACCACACTGCTGCAGGATCGGAAGGTGGTCCGCTCCGGCCTGCTCCGCAGCACCCAGCACCTCGCCGCGGCCGACGACTTCCGCCGGCTGCGGCCGCTGCTGCAGCCTGTGCTCGACCGCACCGCCCGCTCGGCGTACTTTGCCCGCAACAGCGCGGGCCTGGACACCGCCTCGCTGGTCGCCACCGGGCTTGAACTGCTGGCGGGCGGAACGACACCGCGAAAGGAGCTGGCCCGACGGCTGGCCGAACACCACCCAGGCCGCGACGGGCGCATCCTCGCCGGAGAGGTCGAGCTCAGAGCCCCCCTCATCCACAGCCCGGCCACCGGCACATGGGGCTCCTGGGGCACCCGGTCGGCCGTCTCTGTCACGCCCGCCGAGACCTGGCTCGGCCAGCCCATGGCCCCGGCGACCGCCAAGGACCTGATCCGCCGCTATCTGGCAGCGTTCGGCCCAGCCGGGACCATGGACATACAGGCCTGGTCCGGGCTGACCCGCCTCGGCGAGATCGTCTCCGACATGCGCGCCGAACTGCGCCACTACCACGACCACGACGGCAGGGAACTGATCGACCTGGCCAACGCGGAACTGCCCGATCCCGACACGCCCGCGCCCGTGCGACTGCTGCCCGCCTTCGACAACGCCCTGCTCGGCCACGCCGACCGGACCCGCATCATCAGCCATGAGGACCGAAAGCGCGTGATGCCCGGCCAGGCACAGGTACGGCCCACCTTCCTCGTGGGCGGCCACGTGCACGGAAGCTGGTCCCTCGAAGGCGACACCCTGCGCCTCACTCCGTTCCGCCCGCTGTCCGCGATCGATCGGGCGGCCTTGGAGCAGGAGACGGAGCGCCTGCTGCTGTTCGTGGGAGGCGAGAATGTGTCCTACAGCAGCCCGATCGCGATCAGGTCGTCCTGAGCATCCACCCCGGCATCGACCGCTGGACCCAAGCCAGGCAAGGTAAGCACGGGTCAACAGAGCACAAGCTGCGGCGTCATCGCAATCGCCCGAAGGAGTTCCCAAACTCCACGTTGGCGGTCTCGCGGCCAACGCAGGGCAGCGTGACCAGGTCCTCCGGCGTCGGGTACTTCGCGAATAACGAAGACATCAGCGCGGATAGGTGGGGACTTACGGGCGTCGCCTCGGGCGGCTGTCCCAGCGGTGGGTTGTCCAGGATCGTCTGCTCAGCTCGTCCGCCTTGCCCGCCGGCCACCGGTCAACGTCTTCCACCGACGGGTCACGCAGCTTGCGCGCACCCACCGTGCGGGGATCACATGCTTGTCGGCGAACGTCGTGTACATCTTCACCGTGGTCGCCGAGCGCCCGGCCAGGCCGTGCTGCAGCCAGTACTTCACAGCGTCAGCCACTGTGTAGTGGGCCGGAGCGATGGCCAGGCCGTCGTCGTAGTCGCGGTGATCTCTTTGAGCTTGTCCTTGGCTTCGGTCGAGGATCGCCCCCAGCGCCCCGCGCACCATGTGGACGTCCTCTGCCAGGAGGACCTTCAGGCTGCGATCGCCCTCCCCCCGGACCTCGGCGACCCTGCTCCTCCGGGAGGCGATTCGTGAGCCTTCGCGCGTGGTTCACCTTTCGACCGTCGCCGATACATGTTGGCGTCATTTGATCTAAGGACCTTGATCAGGCGTCGGTTCCGTGGTGCCGTGAAAGTGCGAGGCGTGCTCACATCGGCGCGGAGAACGTCGCCGACGCCCCACCACGCCGGCGCGTCGTCAGGTCATGGAGCCAGTCCTTCGAGAAAGCGGAAGAATGCGAAAGCTGTCGTCATTCACGTCCACCGCGAGGGCATCGAAGTCAGCGACCGTGTCAGAGAGGAGCACATCCTCCCCTACGTTCTTCACGCGCAAGCGTTCCCGGCTCGGGATCGTGCTCAGCGCCACCGCTCTGGGGGTCGTGATCCCCGCGTCGGCGGCCTATGCGGCTCCGCCGCAAAACCTGCCTCAGTCGGCCGGAGGGTACGAGGCTTCGTTCTCGCCGGCCTACGACTACGACGGCGACGGCTGCTACGCCACCCCCGCCATCGGGCCGGACGGGACCCTCGCTTCGGGGCTGAACCCGACCGGCGCGGTCAACGGCAACTGCCGTGACCAGTCGGACCTGGACAACTCGCAGACCTACGCCCGTTCCAAGTGCAACAACGGCTGGTGCGCCGTCGTGTACGCCAGCTACTTTGAGAAGGACCAGGCTCTGCCCGGCATCAGCCTCGGCGGCCACCGTCACGACTGGGAGCATGTCATCTCCTGGGTCAACCAGGCGTCCAACCAGGTGGAGTACCTTTCGACCACGCAACACAGCAGCGTCGTGACCTATACGCGCTCGCAGGTGCGCTTCGACGGGTCGCACCCCAAGGTCGTCTATCACAAGGACGGGGTGTCCACGCACTTCTTCCGGCTCGCCAACGGCAATGACGAGCCGCCGGAGAACCACTACCACAACTGGCGCTATCCCCCGCTCGTGGACTGGAACGGCTGGCCCAGCACCTGGTTGCGCGACAGGCTGATGAACGCGGACTTCGGCGCCGCGACCATCAAGATCAATGACGGCAGGTTCGGGGACCTCCTCTCGCGCGCCAAGCCGAGTGGCATCCCCTTCGACCCCTGGGCCTGACGAGCCCTCCTACCAGGGCATCCGCGGCTCGGCCGCCTGATCGGCCGACCCGGTGAGCGCTCGTGGTGGCCGCACCGGCTGTTCCCGCCTTGTGACAGATGATCAAAACGAGGTGATAGGTTCCGCCTTTCCACGCAACGTGTTCACTCATGCGATCCAGTGGACGTTTTCCACCCGGCCTCGCCGGTCTGAAGCATGAGGATCGCTTTGACCGATTGACCTGCGCGAAGAGGGCAAGGGTGATTGTGTCCATGATGGATGCCGTGGTTCCGGTGTTCTGATGTGCCCCGAGTTCTGTGAGTCAGGGTATGAGCAGGACACGGCCGAGCTGGGAGCGGCTCTCCATGATCCGGTGCGCTTCGGCCGCCTCGTCGAGCGGCAGCCGGGCGTGCAGCGCGGCGCGCAGTCTGCCCTCAACCGCGTGCCGCGCGACCTGGTCCATGTCCTCGCGTGCCTGCTGCGGCGCGGCCGCGCGCCAGGCGAGCAGCGAGAACCCGGCCACCGATCTCATCGCGAACAGGCTGGTCAGCGGGATGTCGGTGGCCTCGCCGCTGGCCGCTCCGTAGACGACGGCTCGGCCGAACGGCGTCAGAAGGTCGAGGCTGCGCAGCAGGATGCGGCCGCCGACGGAGTCCAGGACGACGTCGACTCCTCCTGGCGCGGCCTCGCGCACCTGTTCTGGCCAGTCCTCCGCGGAGTAGTCGACGGCCACGTCGGCGCCGAGTGTGCGGGTGAAGTCCAGCTTGGCGGGGGAGCCGGCCGTGGCGATCACGGTGCCGGCGCCAGCGATCTTGGCGAGTTGCACGGCCAGATGGCCGATGCCTCCAGCGGCGGCGTGGACGAGTACGGTCTCGCCGGGTGACAGCCGGGCGGCGCGCAACGTGCCCAGCGCCACGGGGGCGCCCATCGGCAGCATGCTCGCGGTGGCGTCGTCGATTCCCTCCGGCACGGGCGCGAGCCACCCGGCGTCGGCGAGGACGTGGTCGGCGAAGGCGTCCTCGGCCAGCGTGGCGACCCGCCGGCCGGTGAGGGCGGGGTCGACGCCCGGCCCCACCGCGTCGACCGTGCCGACCACGTCGCCGGTGAGCACGGCGGGCAGTTCGCGCCGATAGATTCCGCCGGTGTCCGGCCCCTGACGGAACTTCACGTCGACGAAGTTGGCGCCGATCGCCTCGGCGCGGATGCGCACCTGGCCGGGGCCCGGGCTTGGGGTCTCCGTCTCCTCCATGGTGAGCACCTCGGGGCCGCCGTAGGCGTGGTAACGGATTCGGCGCATGTCGTCCTCCCGTATCGAGGGTAAAGTGGACCTGCGGTCAAGTTCGGTGCGAGCGTACTTGACCGCTGGTCCAGTTGTCCATGGGAAAGAGGAGCCGATGATCGAGGAGCGTCGCGAACGCGCTGACGCGGCACGCAACCGTCGCGCCATCCTGCGTGCCACCGAGGACCTTCTCGCCCGGCACCGGCCCGAGCAGATCTCCATGGAACAGGTCGCCGCCGCGGCCGGGGTCGGTAAGGGCACGGTGTTCCACCGTTTCGGCAGCCGGATGGGGCTGATGGTCGCGCTGATGCAGGAGCGGGCCTACGCCCTGGAGGAGGCCGTGGCGAGCGGACCTCCGCCGCTGGGGCCCGGTGTCCCGCCCGAGGAGCGACTGATGGCCTTTCTGGACGCGATCGTCGATGTCGTCGGCCGCAACAAGGGGCTCCTCGCGGCGCTCGGCCACGCCGCTACGGCGGCGCCCAGGCCGGAGTGGAAGGAGCACGGCGAGCACCGGGACGAAGACGGCGACCACCCCGTATACCGGTTCTGGCACGGTCACACCAGTGCGCTGATCGCCGCGCGGCGCCCCGACCTGGACGGGGAGTTGCTGGCTCACATCCTGCTGGGCAGCCTCCAGAGCGAGCCGGTTCTGCGGCTGCTGGAGCGCGGAGAGGCGACGCGGCTGGCCGCGTCGCTGCGCGTCATGGCCTCTGGGATGCTCGCCGCCCCCGACCTCGCCTGAGGCCGAACCGGTCGAGAGGCCGGGTGCTCACCGGCGTCGGACAGTGGGGCGCCTACGGTCCTGTCATCGCAGGCCGGGGGGTGGCGAGATGAGCAACGGGTGGCGCGGCTGAAGCCGTGGGAGGTCGGTGACGAGCCGCGGGCTGTCGTCGAACAGACCGCTACCGAAGAAGCAGCGCCGGACCCGCCGGCCGGGCCGTAAACGGCTGGGGGGCCACCTCGCGTTACACCGATCATCCGGCGGTGAGGACTCGTTCCAGGCCTTGTTCAAGGACGGTGTCCAGCGGGATCCAAGCCGGAGACAAGTGATGATCGGTAACTTGCCCGGAATGAGAAAACGATCTTCTGCCCTCGTCGTATTGGCCACGGCCGCCCTGCTCGCTGCTCCCACCGCCGCCCTGGCCGCGGCGAACTCGCCGGCGGCGGCTCCGGCGGCCGCGTCGGCTTCCGGGACCAAGACCCTCTCCTTCCGGGGGATGAACCTGAAGATTCCCGCCACCTGGAAGGTGTACGACTACACGGACCGGGTCCTGGTGGCGACCGGTAGCTGCAAGATTCCCGAGCCCTTCGCCCCGAACTGCCGGGGGTTCTGGCTGTACGGCCCGAAGGTGATCGCCTACGGCGCCGAGGGCCGCCGTTACACCGGTGAGAAGCCGTTCGTCCCGGCCAGTGGGGCGCCGGCGGGCTGCCCCTTCGAGTACGGAAGCATCCAGGTGATCGGCAAGGCCACCTCGACGGGGCTGCGCCAGGTCGGGCGCGGGCACAAGGCGAAGTACACCGCCTGGGCCGGCCGGTGCGTGAAGCAGAGTAGCGGCCGGCAGACGGAGAGTTTCACCCAGCGGGAGTGGTTCCTGCCCGAGTCGAAGATCGTCGTAGTGGACGTATGGGGCGACCAGAAGCTGCCGGGCCTGCTGAAGGACGCCGCTTGGAACTGACCAGAGAACAGGGAGCGGTCCGTACCTCCTGCTCCCCGCCGGGCCCGCTCTCCCACTCCCCGTCGCCTGAGGCCGAACCGATCGAGAAGCCGGTGCTCACCGGCGTCGGCCAGTGGGTCCTACGGTCCTGTCATCGCAGGCCGGGGGCGAGTCACCGTCATCGCCGCCGGTATCACTCGCGCTCCGTACGGAACGACTCGCTGCAGGGCTCGTCACGCGTCCCTTCGGGCAGGTCCTAGTCCCGAGGGCGGCCGTCGTGGGAAATCACCAGTACCTGCTCCGGATTGGCATAGGTGTTCGCGTACCTCAAGAGTGAATCCAGAGCACCCGAACCGGAGTTTTCGGATGGGATGGGAAGCGGGATTTCCTCCTGGTAGCTATGGAAAAGATCCTGGTCACCCAGATTCTGGAGGGCATGGTTCCTCCAGCCGGGAACGGGGTTGTCCGCCCTGGCTTGCAATCCCATGACTGAATATCCCCGCGGAGTAAAGACGCGGTGCAATCCCGCGACAGTGGCGCCGGTACCGAATCCGCACATCAAATAGCGAATTTCTGGCCAATTCGCACGGACTTCCCGCAAAAGCTGCGACCCCCATAGCTCCACGCACCTCACCAAATCCGCGTTGGTGAACTGCCTCGGCCAGAACCAACCCTCCTGCTCGCGCTGAAGGCAAAGCTCGTGAGCCTCCTTGAGGCTCATGATCGTCTGCACCTCGCCACGGAATCCGCGCCTCATGAGATGATCGTGACCGGAGGCATCCGTGATGGCGACGGTCGGCAGTCCTCTTTCCCTTCCGAGCAGATCCAGGGCAAGCGCGGTTGACGAACCGGAGATCTCAACGAATCCTCGGACATCTTTCGGAACCTCTTCAAGGAAGAGCTCGTACGTCAGGTATTTGAGGCTTCCCGATTCGCACATGCCACCCCAAAGCACGGCCGGACCATTCTCGTCGGGTCGGGTGAGGGCGAAAGGTGCATTCATGGCGTTCATGCGGGGACGACCGAGCCTCGGACATAATGGTGGTCAAAGAAATCCACGTACAGGTACTCGGGGTAGGACACCATCTGATCCCGCCCCAGGAGGATGGCACGCATGATCTCGCTCACCATCATCCCGGCTGCGGTGGTGGCTCCGATCACGCACGTGGGAGCGTGCCCGCGCCCGGCGAAGCAGGCATCCCAATGCTTCTGTACGACATAGTCGCCGAGCCTGGGGATGATCTTGGGTAAATCGATGCGCCCATCCGGAAGCATGTAGAGATCCTGGTAAGGAGGTGCTTCGGGCTGGAAAACATGCAAAGCGGCCCCGAAGCCCAGCATCAAGCCGGTCATGATGACGACCCGCTGCTCCCTGCATGCTTGGTGCAGCCATTCTTTCGCCCTGAGGCCGGCGATGTCGATGACTTCCACGACGTAATCCACCGGTTTTCCGTCGAACCCCGAAAGCAAGGAGTCGATATTGCTTTCCGTCACGCCCTCCGCCGCTTTACGGATTCGCAGCTCCGGGTTGATGTCCTGGCACATTCTCCCGACGACCTCGATCTTTGGCTGACCGACGGTGCTGTCAAAGCTGCCGATCTGGCGATTGGAATTGTGCACTTCGTAAACGTCGAAATCTGCGAGTGTCACCCAACCGAAGCCGAGGCGGGCCAGATCCACCGCGCACTGCCCACCGGCGCCGCCCACTCCGGCCACGAGAACATGGGTGTCCGCGACCCTCTTCATCGATTCTTCGTCCAGAATCCCCAGGTTGCGCTGAAACCTGGGATTGACCTTGGAGCCTTCCACCGGAAACCTCACTTCATTTCTGCATGCAAACGTAATAATTCTCGCCGAAGTAGTCGTCGCCATCCGCGACCAGGGGGCGCGAGAAACCCAGGCGTCGCAGGGTGTCCACCAGCTCGTCCACCTCGAAGAATGTCACCATCTCATTGGGGTCGGTGGTCAGTTTCTGAGCGCAGGTCGAATGATGGGCCAGCGCGGCCTGGAGATCCTCGGTGAAACGCCCCTCCGCCTGCCACTCCGCGATGGAGTGTCGAAGCACCTTCTGCAGGTCGGGCCGGCGTTTCGGACCGGTGGCGATCATCACGCCCCCCGGCTTCAAGTGGGAGAAAACCTCGTGCAGCGCCGATTCGACGTCTTGGACGTAGAAAAGGACGTTGTTGAGCAGGACCGCGTCCGCGTCGGAAACAACCCGGGCGGGAAAGCGCTCCACGCTTCCCTCCATGACCGTCCATCGGTCGCGGGCCTCGCCCGACGCGGCCGCCTTCTTGTCATGAGCCCGCTGAAGCATGGCGGAGTTGTTGTCGAAGCCGATGACCCGGTGGCCGCGGTCAATCAGTGCCTGGCTGACCAGGCCGGTTCCACACCCGGCGTCGGTCACGATCCGACGGCCCTCCGTGTCGCGAAGGATCTTGCTGAGCATCCGCTGATAACAGTTCAGCTCGGGAATCATTTGGTCATAACTCTTGGCGAACTCGGTCCAGATGTTATCGTTCATACCGCTTTCAATTCCCTCGAATCCTTGTTCATGGGCAACGGAGAGGATTCCACTCGCGGCGAAACAAAACAGTTAACGCGGAGATCGGAACCAACGCTTAAGTGATTTCGGCGTACCGGTCGGCAGGAGGATCGTCTGCGGGTATGCGGGGGCGCAGCTTCGTGATCGCATGCGGCATCAGGGACAGGGTCTGCGCCCGGCTGCTGTAGGTCAGAAAAAGGGTGTCGTCACGGTGGGCGGGGGGAAACGAGCCGGAATAGCAGAGCACCGTGTTCGCGAAACCATAGGCGTCCACGAGGCTTTGCCTGACCGCGTTCTTCGAGAACACGATCCCCGTGTCCCAGTCGCTTCTGAACAGGTCCAAGGTGAGTATCTTGGCCAGCGGAAGCAGGAGGCCGGGGATTTCCCTTCCCCGCCAGCTCGGATGCACCCAGTGTCCGCCATAGTGCGCCACCCTGCCGGATATGATGGGTGTCTCCGCCGGCAGAACGAGGTCCAGCGACTGTTCCATCCCGAGGGGTGGCGGATCGAACCACAGCCGCATGGAGCTTATGTAACGGCTGAAGTCCGCCGTGTATATCATTCGCACGGCGATGCACGCGACCGTCGATCCGCCGCGGTCCCTGATATCCAACCAGTAGCTGTTCTGGGCGGAGACGGGACTGTGCGCCGGGTCAAAAGTCGGATTGATGCCGTCGGCGTGAACCGCAGTCCGCATGTGGCGGACCCAACTTGAAATATCCGTATGGTATTCTAGAGTCAGGCCCCGTCGATTCAGCCAGCCTTCGGACTCGTTCAGGAACTCGTTCAATGTGGCGGCGACGGCAGCCGAACTGCGACCTATCTCAAGAACCTGACCCACCAAGATTCCAACCTCCGACCGGGGTATGGCTCGACGGACTGCTTTCGCTGGGCAGGTCAACGTTCCATGTGCTCCCGCCGGGCTCCGTGACCTGGCGGGGACGGTGAGGTTTCCTTGCCGGGGTCACGTACCACGGCAGGACCGTCATGAACTTCCTGCGGGCTTCGGCCTGCTCCATGGCCGAAGCCCGCGGTGCGCATGTCATCGAATGCCGGGAGACATTGTGAAGGTGCCTGTCCGGCACCGCATGGTCTTCCGGCATGGGAGCTCGCTGAAACACATTCTTTTCCACGCGGCGAATCCCAGGTCTCCCCTGATTCGCTTGATGATGATCGTTTCCAGGGCCTGTCTGGTTCTTCGTGCAGGAAAGCCATCATCGTTCTCTTTCTTGCAATAATTGATTTACCTGCCGCGATGGTCTGATCTGCATTGGAATTTCGATCGGCTTTGCCGTGGCGTGAAACCGGTCACTTCGCGGCAAGATTGTCCAGCCCTGGTTGAGGAATACTTGGAGTCTTCTTGAGGGAGCTCCGTATGCCCTGGTCATAGGGGGACAGGCGAGGCGGAACCACGGACGGGGTGGGGGTTGTTAGACGTGCCTCCCCCTCGTACCGTGAAGATCTGATGATCTATCCGTACCGGTCGATCTGGCGCGATCCGATCACCTCGGTCCGCAACGAGATCGTGTTCGCCGGATACACCGACTACCTGCCGGGACTGCGTTCTCCCTGTTCAACGGCCTGTTCGCGAGAGGTTTGGAGCTGGATGTGGCAACGATGATCGTGTACGAGACGCACTCGATCACGACCGACAACGAGGTCGGAATCGCGACCGGCTGGTTACCGGGAGAGCTGTCGTCGCGAGGCCGTGAGCTGGCTCGGGAGCTTGGTGAACGCCGCCGCCATGATGGCTTGGCCGCGGTGTTCACCTCTGATCTTCGTCGTGCCGTGCAGACCGCGGAGCTCGCTTTCGCGGGCACCGACATTCCGATCTATCAGGATGAACGGCTGCGCGAATGCGACTACGGCGAGTGGAACGGAATGCCCGTGGCGCGGCTGGCCGTCGAAAGATCCCGGCATATCGACGTGCCGTGGCCGGGCGGGCAGAGCTACCGGCAGGTCGTCGAGCACACCCGTGATTTCCTGACGGATCTTGCCGGGCCATGGGACGGCAGGAGGGTGCTGGTGATCGCACACTCGGCCAACCGGTGGGCGCTGGACCATCTGCTCGGCGGGCGGACACTGGAGGATCTGGTGGACGAGGAGTTCGCCTGGCGGGAGGGCTGGGTCTACGAGTTGCCCGGGAGATGGTGAGGCGAAGCCGCGCCGCGTCTCACGGACTCCCGTCCTTTCGATGATCTTTCGCGTGTCGCCCGGCACCCTCCGGAGACACGCCGGAGGGATCACCGGTGTCCTTCCTGCGGTGTGTCATCCCAGGCCGGGATGTTGAGTATCGCGTCCATGCGCCGTAACTCGTCGCGGTGCAGCGCGCTCAGGCGGGTCAGGACCTGTTCTCCCTCCGGTGTCAGCGACACCCGCACCGCCCTGCCGTCACTCGGGTGCGCGCTCCGCTCCACGAGGCCCTGTGCCTGTGCCCGATTGACCAGTTCGACCACGCTGTGGTGGCGTAGCTGGAGAGAGTCGGCGAGCTCTCGCACGGTCGCCCACCCGCGGCCGGGAAACCCCTTCAGCGCCAGCATCAGCTGGTACTGCTGCGGGGTGAGGCCGTTCCTCCGTGCTGTCTCCTCGCTGAAACGTAGATAGCGGCGGATCTCAAAACGGAACCGGGCCAACACCTCGAAATCCCGCTTCGTCAGGGGTTCGAGTCCCGCCCCGTCGTCCTCGGCCGCCGCCGCGTCATGACGCGGCGGCTTCTCGGTCTCACGATCCGCCATGTCACAAATATATCGTGATACGACATGTTTGTGCCGCGGCCGTACGTCCGGGCCACCCTCCTGGAACGTACCTCGTGGAGATCGTCGGCCTGTCGCGGGCAAGTCGCCGAGTTCCATGTGCGGGCGCGGTGATGCAGGTGATGCAGGCGTGATCCGGGTGAGAGGGAGGCCGGATCTGCTCGGCGAAAAGGTGCATATCAGACACTTTGTATCGCGCTACGATAGAAAGGTCCGAACAGGGAGGTAGTTAGGCCGCGCCTGACGGACAGGCACCTCTGGGAGGTGTGTCGTGCCCAGTGACCGTGAACGCGAGGCGGCGCGCGAGATCCAGCGCCGGTTACCGGTCGAGGACCCGGGCTTCGCACGGCCCTTTGCCGCCGACGCGCGGCACCCGCACCGCGCGCCGTCCGGCCTGATCCGGGGGAGTCGCCCGATATCGCCGGTACTCGGGATGACGCTCCAGATGATCCCGCCCGGTGATGAGATCACTGATCGGCGCCGATCTGGGAGGCGTGGCACCGGGTGCGGCGAGCGGGATCCGCGAATCGGTCATCGATCCAAGAGGTCTTTGGAACGGCGGGACCCAGGGGAGACGTAGGAGGATGAAATGATCACTACCGTCATCTATGTGCTGATCGCGATCATGGTGCTGGGTGCGATATGGCTGAAGGCCGGTGTGCGGATCGTCAAACAGTTCGAGCGGGGCGTCGTCTTCCGGTTCGGACAGGTCCGCCCCGAGCTCCGCGCTCCCGGACTCGCCCTGATAATGCCGGTCGCCGACCGTCTGCAGAAGGTCAACATGCAGGTCATCACCATGCCGGTGCCCGCCCAGGACGCCATCACCCGGGACAACGTGACGGTTCACGTGGACGCCGTCATCTACTTCCGGGTCGTCGACCCGGTGCGCGTGGTGGTCGGTGTCCAGGACTACGAATCCGCCATTCGCCAGGTCGCGCTGGCCTCGCTGCGGTCGATCATCGGCAAGAGCGAGCTGGACGATCTGCTGTCCAATCGGGAGCGGCTCAACCAGGGCCTGGAGCTGATGATCGACAGTCCGGCTGTGGGCTGGGGCGTGCACATCGACCGCGTCGAGATCAAGGACGTGGTGCTCCCCGAGTCGATGAAGCGGTCCATGTCGCGACAGGCCGAAGCGGAACGTGAGCGGCGCTCCCGCATCATCACCGCCGAGGGCGAGTTGCAGGCCTCGAAGAAGCTGGCCCAAGCCGCCGAGACGATGGCCCTGCACCCCGCCGCACTGCAGCTACGCCTACTCCAGACCGTCGTCGAAGTCGCCGCCGAGAAGAACTCCACCCTGGTGTTGCCCTTCCCGGTCGAACTGCTTCGCTTCCTGGAACGGGCAACACCTCCCGAGTCCGGCCAGGCCGCCGCGCACTTCAGCCCGGCGCTGTCCGGGGGCTTGCCGGCACCGGTCGGCCAGCACCTTCCAGGCACCCGCATCCCCAACCAGGTCGCCCCCAACGCCGCGGAAGCCGGCCGGTAGGCCGTACCCGACTTCGCCACCGGGCGCCGCCCCCGAAGCGCCGGTCATCGGGGGCAGATGGAGGGCTCGCGGTCGTCAGTTCTGGTCGAGGTGGACGGCCTGGGCGATGTAGTCGCGCAGGGCCGTTTCGTTCATCCCGTCCAGCGTCTTGATCTTGATGTGCCGGGTCTTCTTGCCGACTCCCTCCAGCAGCCCGTGGGCGTCCTCGAACTCCGCGCCCCGCTCGAAGGCGAAGGTGAGGTGGGTCTTGCTCTGGCTGATGACCGCGAGGTTCCTCGTCGCGCGCCAGGCGGGGGAGCCGTGGGTGAGGCACTCGACGGCGTCCGGGGCGCAGTCGGCCATCAGCTTCCGCAGGGCCGCGACGATCTCCTGATACTTCGGCTGAAGTTTGGTCTCGACGTAGGCGTCGACCTCGGTGCTGCTCATGATCTGCGTCTCCCTTACTGCGCGGTCGAGAAGTTCATGTGGGTGGCCTCCCGGAGGTGGCCGGCGAACCGGTCGTCGAAGGCGAACCCGGGCTCGGTGAGGAAGCGCCGGGAGATGGCCAGGTCTTTCACGGGGAGGTCGATGAACGGCATCGGAACCCCCGTTCTCGATTTCAGTACTGGACCGTGCAGTACTGATTTGGAGGTATGAAAGAAGTGCCGGCCGTCTCCGCCGGGAGCGCGGCGACGATCCGTGCTCACGCCTGATAGTGATCACTGATCGCGACCCCGCGGATGGATGCCTGCAGTTCGGCCTCCTCCTCGTCGCCGAGCGCCGCCATGGCCGAGGGAAAGGTCGCCGACAGATCCACCATGATGTCGAGGACCACCTCATCCAGGAGCTCGTCGAGGGCCGACGGTCCCACCTTGGATCGCGCGCCGGCCAGTCGCGGCCCGTTGACCATGGCCCGGGCGACCTGGCGTAGTTCCTCGGGAGTAAGGATCACCTGCGGGTCCCAGGGGCGGCTCTGGTCGAAACGTTGCTCGTCGAACTCCTCGATCTTCAGCTTGACGGTCGGCCTGCGGTCGGGAGGCAGGGGGGCGTCAGGCCGCAGGACGATCCCCTCGGCCAGGTTGTCCGGCACGCCGGGCAGGCCGAGTGCCTGCGGCACCCGGCTGGGGAACCGGACCGGCAGGGCATCGAGCTCCGACCGGGTCCCTCTGCCGAGAATCGGCACAACGTCGAGCTCGGCGTCGGCGGCGATCGAGGCGACGTCCGCGTACGGCAGGAAGACGCCGGGATCTCCGGGATCCCGGTGGCGCAGCACGTCGAAAAGGGCAAAACGGATTTCCGGGCTGTACCAGACCCCCGTTTGAACCGGAGTGATGCCCGGCATCGGCGAGACGTCGGGGTGGGGGTAGTGGCCTCCGTACAGCTCGCCGTAGACGCGTACGGCCGCGCCGCCCCGAGCCAGGGCGGCCTTCGCGGCCTTTTCGAGGTGACCGCGCAGAAGTTGCCAGCCGAAGAACGGCTCGTCGTCGCGCAGCCATGCCTTGCGCTTGCCCACGAGCGTGTTCCGGCCGTCGTGGGCGATCACCATTTGAGCTCCGTGCACCTTCTCGGTCGCCACCCAGGGGCCGCCGACAACCGCCCCGCCGGACCGCTCGGTCGTAGGGATCTTGGGGTATGCCAGGTGTCGCATTGGAGCAGTATGACCAAGACGAGCTCAGAGGGCACCCGATATACCGAGCCGAACGGCGGCTCGGGATCGCGGGCGCCGTACGGGATGACGGACGCCGGCTGCTTCCGCAGGCGTGACCGCGTAGACCCCCGCCCGCTCCGCCGTACGCGCGGATGACGAGGAGCCGGCGGGGGTCGTCGTTCAGCCGCCGGCGGTCAGGTGCGTGTCAGGCGGCCCTCGCCAGCTTCGGCCGGGTGATGCCGAGATGGTCGCGGAGCGTCGTCGTCGCGTACTCGGTCCGGAAGAGCCCACGTCGCTGCAGGACGGGGATGACCTGGTCGACGAACGCGTCGAGCTGCCGGGTGTGCTGTGGGACGAGGACGTTGAAGCCGTCGGCCGCGCCACCGCGGAACCAGGCCTCCAGCTCGTCGGCGATCTGCTCGGGGGTGCCGACCGGGGTCCAGTGGATGACACCGAGGCTGCGGTACACCGTGTTGGCGAAGCGGCGCAGGCTCACACCCTCCTCCAGCGCCCACGCCCTGAGCCGTACCAGCCGGGTGACACCGCCCTGGTAGCCCTCGACGGCGGGGAAGTCGTCGACGGGCACCGGACCTTCGGGGTCGGCGGCGCTGAGGTCGAGCCCCAGTTCCCGACCGAGCCGCGCGATGTTGCCGCCGTCGTCCAGGATCAGTTCCTCGAGCTCGCCGTGGACGCGGCGGGCCTCGGCCTCGGTCGAGCCGACGTAGGGGACGACGCCCGGCAGGACGGCGAGATCGGTGGACGGGCGGCTGCCGGCCACGACGCGGGCCTTGAGGTCGTCGTAGAGCAGCGCGCCCGCCGGAATGTCGCTGGAACCGGCGAACACGGCCTCGGCGAACCGCCCGGCGAGCGCCCGCCCGGACTCCGAGGCCCCTGCCTGCACGATGACCGGGCGCCCCTGCGGGCTGCCGGCGATGTCGAGGGCGCCGGCGACGTCGAAGTGGTTCCCGTGATGCTCGACGGGCTCGCCCGCCGCGTCCCACAGGGCGTTCAGCACGGCGATGAACTCTCCGGCCCGCTCGTACCGCAGCTCGTGCTCGGTGTGCCTGTCCCAGCCGAACTGCCGGGCCACGGCGTCACCGGTGGAGGTGACGAGGTTGACCCCGGCCCGGCCGCCGCTCAGCTGGTCGAGCGCCGCGACCTTGCGGGCGACCGCGTAGGGATCGTTGTACGTCGTCGACAACGTCCCGATGAGCCCGATGTGCTCGGTGTGCGGGGCGACGCCGGCGAGCATCGTGAACGGGTCGAGCGGCCAGGCCAGCTCGTTCTGCCCGGACCCGCTCTGGGGGAAGGTCATCATGTCGGCCAGGAACACCGAGTCGAACAGGCCGCGTTCGGCGGCCCGGACGAGCTCGACGTAGTAGTCGAGATCGTGGACGCGGTGCGGAGTGCTGTCGGGGTGCCGCCACGCGGCGGTGTGGAACCCGACGCCGCGCAGGTTCAGGTTGATGCGCATGTGCCGCTGATCGCTCATGGTCAGTCTCTCAGGGTGGGAAGGGCGTAGGTGCCGCGCAGGCCGGGACCGCCGGGCCGGCCGGAGGGGAGGGCGGCCGACAGCGTCGCGACGGTCGCGGCGAGCGCGTCGAGATCGGGCCGGCCGCCGACCACCAGGTCGATCCCGTCGATGCCGGACGCAAGCGGTTCGGCTGGGGCGAGGTCGTTCAGCGCCAGCGAGGTGAGCACGACGGGTGTGCGTCCGGCGGCCGCGCGGACCCGGTCCCCGAGCGCGGCCCGGGAGACGAGGGCGACATCGGCGACCGCGCCGGCCAGCTCGACGTCGGCATCGTCGTCCAGCACGGCGAGATCGTCGAGACCGGGCCGGCGTCGCAGGTCTTCGGCGCGCCCGGGCACGACTACACCGCCGAGCTCGTCCGCGTCGCACCGACACTGGAGGGAGCGCGCCTGCGGGCCGTACGCGGCGGTGGCGAACCTGTGGTTCGCGCCGAGAACCTCGTGAAGACGTTCGCGTCGCGCGGGTTCGGACGCCGGCCGGGCGCACGCCGGGCGGTCGACGACGTCACGCTGAGCGTCGCCCGCGGGACGACGCTCGGGATCGTCGGCGAGTCCGGCTCCGGCAAGAGCACGACCGCGCGGATGCTGCTCCGGCTTGAGCGACCGGACTCCGGCTCGGTGGAGCTGGCCGGGCGCGACGTCACCCGGCTGCGGGGCGAGGAACTGCGCCAGGTGCGGCGGCGCATCCAGCTCGTGCAGCAGGACCCCTACTCCTCGCTCGACCCGCGCCGCACGGTCGGCGACAACATCGCGACCTCGCTCGACGCGTTCGGCATCGGCACGCCGGCCGAGCGACGTGCCCGCGTCGCCGCGCTGATCGCCGACGTCGCGCTGCCGATGGACGTCATCGACCGCAGACCCCGGGAGCTGTCCGGTGGCCAGCGCCAGCGGGTCGCCATCGCGCGTGCCCTGGCGGTCGGCCCCGAGATCGTCGTGCTGGACGAGCCGGTCTCCGCGCTGGACGTGTCGGTGCAGGACCAGGTGCTGCGGTTGCTCCTGCGGCTGCAGCAGGAACACGACCTCACCTACCTGTTCATCTCCCACAACCTCGCCGTGGTGCGCCAGTTCTGCGACGAGGTGGTGGTCATGCAGGCAGGCCGCGTCGTGGAGGCGGGTCCCGCGGACACGATCCTCGAACGCGCACGACACCCGTACACCAAGGCACTCGTGAGCGCGGTGCCCCGGCCCAGGGGACTCGTCTAGATGTACTGACCTGAGAGGTCAGGTACGCGGCTGGCGGGTGGGTGGCCGCCGGTGCGGAAACCTGTTTCCCGCCCGGGGCGGTTTCAGTATGCTCGCCACGAATCACACGCTGCCGCGACATCGCGGTGTGCGCCTTGACGAGTGAGGGGAGCCGGCCGTGCGTCACAGCACCGCTGTTGTCATTCCCCGGTCACGGTATGAGGTGATCCTGGTGTCTTCGTTGGTGCCCGGTGCCGGCCGCGCGGCCGGCACCGGACGTCCGTGACGAACGTCTGACCCCTGTCTGTCCGACGCCGATGCGGTCACGCCGCATCGGGGGTCTTTTCGTCCGGGAAGCGCGCTGTCCTCTGTGGAGCGTCCCGAAGGGCCATAGGCCGTGCGTACCAACCTGAACCATCGCCTCACCGACCAGCTGACCGGCGTCCGTAATCTGGGCATCCTCGCCCATGTCGATGCGGGCAAGACCACCATCACCGAACGGATCCTGTACATCACCGGCGCCACCTACAAGCGTGGCGAGGTACATGACGGGACGACCGTCACCGACTTCGACTCCCAGGAACGCGATCGCGGGATCACCATCTTCGCCGCGGCGGTGAGCTGCGCCTGGGACGGCCATCGGATCAATCTGATCGACACACCGGGTCACGTCGACTTCTCCGACGAGGTGGAGCGCTCGCTGCGGGTGCTCGACGGCGCGATCGCAGTGTTCGACGGTGTCGCCGGAGTCGAACCGCAGAGCGAGTCGGTGTGGCGGCAGGCCGACCGGTACGGAGTGCCCCGGATCGCCTTCGTCAACAAGCTGGATCGCGCCGGTGCCGACCTCGACACGGCGGTCGAGTCGATCCGCGAGCGGTTGCGGGTGGTCCCGCTGGTGGTCCAGCTGCCGATCGGACGCGAGGACGGGTTCACCGGAGTGGTGGATCTGCTGCGCATGCGATCGCTGGTCTGGACCGGCGACCGCGACACGCCCAGGGAGGGCACGGTGCCGGACACCCTGCGAGAGGAGGCGTACCGGCGCCGCCGGCTGCTGGAGGAGGCGGTGGCCGAACTGCACCCGATCGCGCTGGAGGAGTTCTGCGCGGAGTCGGCGATCTCCGCGCAGACCCTCGCCGTCGCGCTGCGCGACCTGGCCCGTACGGGGGAGGGTGTGCCGGTGCTGTGCGGATCGGCCTACCGCAACCGCGGGATCGAACCGCTGCTGGACGCCGTCACGGCCTACCTGCCCTCGCCGACGAACGTGCCCGCGGTACGCGGCACCTGGGACGGCGCGGTGCGGGAGCGGGCCGCCGACCCGGCGGCGCCGTTCGCCGCGCTGGCTTTCAAGGTGAGTTCGACCGCCACCGGGCGGCTGACCTACCTGCGGGTGTACTCGGGGACGATCAGCAGGGGAGACGCGGTGCTGGACGCCGGCGCGCGGCGCACCGAGCGGGTCGGCCGCATCCTGCGGGTACAGGCCGACCGGCACACGGAGGTGGACCTGGCGGTGGCCGGGGACATCGTCGCGGTGGTCGGGTTGAAGGCGGTCCGCACCGGTGCCACCCTGTGCGCCCCCGCGGAGCCGTTGCTCCTCGAACCGCCGAGTGTGGCCGATCCGGTGGTCTCCATGGCGGTCGAGGCCCGGAGGAGCACCGATACCGACCGCTTCGCGTCGGCGCTGGCCCGGCTGGCCGAGGAGGATCCCTCGCTGGTGGTCAGAACCGACCCCGAGACCGGCCAGACGGTGCTGTCGGGGATGGGGGAACTGCATCTGGAGGTCGCGGTGGAGAAGATCCGCCGTGCCCACGGGCTCGATGTCAGCGCCGGCCGGCCACAGGTGGCCTACCGGGAGACGGTCGTCCGCGGGGTGTCCGGGCTGCTGTACCGGCACGTCAAGCAGGAGGGAGGCGCCGGTCAGTTCGCCCACGTCGTCCTTGACGTGGAGCCGCTGGACGCCACCGGCGGCGCGGCGGACTTCGTGTTCCACTCGACCGTCGTCGGTGGACGGGTACCGCGGGAGTACGTCCGGGCGGTGGAGGCCGGTTGCCGGGACGCCCTGGTCGAGGGGCCACTCGGCGGGCATCCGGTGACCGGCCTGCGGGTCACGCTGACCGACGGAGCCACCCACGCCAAGGACTCCTCGGAGATGGCGTTCCGGACGGCAGGCCGGCTCGCGCTGCGGGAGGCGCTGCGGACCGGCGTGATGGCGTTGCTGGAACCGCTGGCCGAGGTCACGGTCACCGTGCCGGACGACGCCGTCGGCGGGGTGCTGGGCGATCTGTCGGCACGGCGCGGCCGGGTCTCCGGCTCGACCGCGCGGGCAGGCACAGTGGTGATCACCGCGACCGTGCCGCTGGCCGAGCTGTTCGGCTACGCGACCCGGCTGCGCAGCCGCACCCAGGGCAGGGGAACCTTCACCACCCGGCCCAGCGGGTACGCCCCGGTGCCGAGCACGGTGTCATACGGGACGCCGTCCCGGTAGAGCCCGGGGGTGGCCCCGCCCGCACACGGGCGGGGCCACCCCCGGATCCTGGATCAGGCGGCCCCGCTGGTGCACTTCATGAACACCTACGGCCGGGGAGAGGTCATGTTCGGCACCGACCGGCCGCGCCCTCGCGCAGGTCGAGCGGCTCGGCCTGAACGATGAGGCCCGGGCGGCTTCCCCAGGGGAGCCGTCCGGCGCGCCTTCCGGCCGCGCCGGTGGCGGAAGGCTGACGGACGGGTCTTCGGGGGGAATCGTTGACATGCAGCCAATTGGCTGCCTATATTTTTTTTGGCAGCCAGATGGCTGCATGTTTGGGGTGGCATGAGATGGACGAGGTTTTCAAGGCGCTGGCCGATGCCAGCCGCCGCCGGCTGCTCGACAGTTTGAACGCCCGCAACGGGCAGAGCCTGCGTGAGCTGTGTGCCGGGCTGGACATGGCCCGGCAGTCGGTCAGCAAGCACCTGGCGGTGCTGGAGGCGGCCGACCTGGTGACCACGGTGCGGAGTGGCCGGGAGAAGTTGCACTACCTCAACGCCGCGCCGATCAACGCCATCGCCGAGCGCTGGATCGACCGGTACGACCGTGGCCGGGTGCGCGCGCTCGCCGACCTGAAGAGAGCATTGGAGCAGGAACCGATGGGCAACCCCGAGTTCGTCTACACGACCTACATCAGCACCACGCCGGAACGGCTCTGGCAGGCGCTGACCGACCCCGCCTTCACCCGTCGCTACTGGGGGGTCGGCTTCGAGTCGGACTGGAAGGTGGGATCGACGATGACCTGGGAGGAGCGCGGGGTGAAGATCGCCGACCCCGAGCAGGTCGTTCTCGAATCCGACCCCTACCGCCGGCTGGCCTACTCCTGGCACACCTTCACCCCGGAGTTCGCCGAGGTCTGGGAGCTGGGTGCGGAGGTCGCCGCCCAGTGGGCCAAGGAGCGCAGGTCGAAGGTGACCTTCGACATCGAACCGCTCGGCCGGATGGTCAAGCTGACCGTCGTCCACGACGGCTTCGACCCCGGCAGCACCCTGCTGGAGGGCGTCGGCGAGGGCTGGCCGCACATCCTGTCCGGCCTCAAGACGCTGCTGGAGACCGGCGAGCCCCTCCCCGGCGAGGGTGACTGATTCAGCGGGTCTCCGCCCGGCGTGCGCGGGCCGCCAGGGTCAGTACCTCGTCGAGTGGCCACTGGTCGTAGGCGTGCTCGCCGTACTTACCCGCGACCACCCGGCCGTCGGGGGCGATCAGGAAGTCGGCGGGAAGTCCGAGCCGCCCGCCGCGCGGCCGGATGGACGGTAGGCGCTCCTGCCCGCGGGCGACCGTCCAGATGCCGCGTACGACGGCCAGGACGATCGTCGCCCAGACCCGGGGGTCGAGCAGCGCGCGGGGCGCCTGTTCCACGCCGAACTCCGCGTACAGCTTCTTGTCCGGGTCGGCGACGACGGCGAACGGCAGGCCCGTGGCGTGCTCGGCCAGTTCCTCGGCGGGGGAGTGGAACACCACCACCTCGCGGATTCCGGCGGCCTCGATCTCGGCGTGCCGGGTGACGAAGGAGCGCAGGTGCAGGTTGCAGACCGGGCAGCCGGCGAAGCGCCGGAACTGCAGGTGAACGAGACGGTCCCGGTCCGGGACGGGGGCCGCGGGGCCGGTGACGGAGGACAGTTCGCGGGCGGAGACGGTGGAGCCAGGCTGGAGACGCATCGGAACTCCCTCGTAGGCGTACGGTATATACCTACGATTGTAGGCGTATGCCGTACACTTTCAACCGCCATGCCACGCCCGCGTTCGCTCACCCAGGACCAGATCGCCGCCGCCGCCCTCGCCGTCATCGACCGCGACGGCCTCGCGGCCCTGTCGATGCGCGCGGTCGCCGCGGAGCTCGGCATGAGCGCGATGGCGCTCTACCGCTATGTCGGCGACCGCCAGGAAGTGGAGGGGCTCGTGGTCGAGCTGGTGCTCGGCGGCGTCGACGTCTCACCGCCGCCGGGGACGTCATGGCGCGAACGGGTCACCACACTGGTCGGCAGGTTGCGCGACCAGGTGGGCGCGCACCCGCACGTCGTGCCGCTGACGATGACTCATCGGCACCGTTCCGCGGGGGTGCTGCGCTGGTCGGAGGCGGTGCTCGGCATCCTCACCGAGGCCGGCCTGGCGGGTGCGGACCGGGTCATCGCGCTGCGCGGCCTGCTGAGCTACGTGATCGGCGCGGTCCAGCTGGAGCATCTGGGCCCGCTGTCGGGCGCGGGCACGACCGTCATCGCCGGGCTCGCCCCTGCCGACTTCCCGTATATGGCCGAGACGGCGGGTCACGCGCGTCTCGTCGGCGCCGACGAGGAGTTCTACGGTGGCCTCGCCATCGTGCTGCGTGGAATGTGCGATACCTGATCCGAGTGGGTGGCGGGTGCGCGAGAGGCTGAGGGGGCCGTCCATCCGCCGCGTGTGTCCCGGCCCAGGCCGTGCCCGCGGTGGCCTTCGACAGCGGGGCGGTTTCGCGGGATTGTCGGAGCGCTCTGATAGACGTGGCCCATGGGTGTGAGTGTTGGTGAATTCCTGGAGATGCTCGACAGGCTTCCCGAGGTTCAGCAGAGCGACTCCGGCAGCTGGACCTCGTTGAAGGTCCGAGGCAAGGGTTTCGGCTACATCTGGGGAGACACGGAGACCGTGGGTCTCAAGGCGACGATCGATGAGCAGATCGCGCTGGTGGCGGAGCGGCCGGAGGTGTTCGAGGTCCAGTTCACCGCGGGCCGGTTCGGCTGGATCGTGGTGCATCTCGCGAAGATCGATCCAGATGAGCTGTTCGAGCTGGTCACCGAGGCGTGGTGCCTGACGGCCCCCAAGCGGCTGGTCGACGCGCACGAGGCCGGGCGGTAGTTCTGCGACATGTCGGGGGCCGGCCTGTGATGGGGCTTGATCGACTCGATGTGCCGGTCGAGGTGCTGGATTTCGTGGCCGAACAGCTCGGCATCACCGGTCCGTCGCAGGTGAAGAAGTACACCGAGCGGACCGAGACCCGGTTCGACCATCAGTGGGAGATCCGCCGGGTACGCGGATGGAAGGCGAGCTGTACCACCGTTACGAACGCGGCCTGGAAAACCAGTTCGGCGTTCTCGGACTCGTCCTGAACTGCGTCGTTCTGTGGACCACGGTCTACCTGGACGCCGAGGTCCGCCAACTGCGCGCCCAGGGCTACCCGGTCCGGGAGGAGGACATGGCCCGGCTGTCGCCGTTCGTCAACCGACACCTCGGGGTGCACGGCGGCTCCGCCATCGCCCGCGCCGACCTCGCAGACGCCGTGCTCCGCGTCCTGCCCGACCCAGGCACCCACCGCCACACCGTCGACGTGGCCTACTGATCAGCGTGGGCGGCTGAGGGCGGCCTCGGCCAGATCCGTCCATTTCTCGGCCGAGGAGTGGGGCACGACCACCCAGTCCTTTATCGTCCTGCCCTGCCCCGAGGGGTCAAACAGGGACGCCCCGGCCAGCTGGAGCGCGGCTGTGTGTTCGGGGGTGTCCCTGACCAGCCGGAACACCATCGCGCCGTCGCGCTGCAGGCTCGCGAACACCTTCCCCGCCTGATCTTTGAGCGCGGGACTCCCCATCATCCTGGAGATCCCTACACCCAGGTCGGCCAGCTCGGCGCCGACCTGCTTGAAATCCTCTTCCGCGCTCATCGTCAGTCGGTCCCAAACTCCATGGCGGCGTGGTCGGGGCTCTTCCCGCGTGACGCGATCGCCTCGGCCCCGCCTTCCGGCAGCACGGCGATCAGGCTAGTCGTCCTGGCGGCACCGATCAAGGCCGGATGCGGGGTGCCGACCATGCCGAGCCCGGCGTACCTCTCCAGCTTGGCGCGGGAGTCGGCGATGTCGAGGTGCGTATGGTCGGCTGGCCGATGCGGTCGACGGGGCCGAACACGGAGTCAGGGGTCGGAGAACAACGGACCGGAAACGTACGTTAAGGGGCAACAGCGCAGTTCAGTGGCAGTGTGAGGATGGTTGAGCGCATCGCGGTAACCGTACGTTTCGATGTGGAAAGTACTCGATTGCGCCACAGCCTGGCCCCCGCGCAGCCCCTACCGTACGTTTCCGGTCCGTTGTGAACCGATCCAGCTTTCATGGAGGCTCTGATGTGCCTCCTGACGCGCGGCTGAGCGAACCGCGCCGCCTGCCGGCACGTCTACCGATCATGAGGATGCTTCCAGCCGCACTGCTCATCGTGCTCGCGACGGCCTGCGGTTCCACCCGAGCACCGGTCACTGCCGACGAGTTCACGGACCGCGCCCATGAGGTCGCCGAACGCTGGCAGAGTTCGGCGGAGAGAGAGCCCTGGATCGTGGGGTTCGTCCCGCTGCGGAACCTGACCTTGGAGCCCGATTGGGAACACATGCCCCGCTGGGTCGGACAGAGCATGATCAACAGCGCCTGGAAGCTGGAGACCGAGCTTCCGGTCGAGGTGCCCGCCCCGGCCAAGCTACGCTGGGCCGATGAGAGCACGCTAAGCGTGGCGGTGCTGACGGCCACAGCCGCCTACGCCGGGCTCAGCAAGCCCAAGTCCTTCGTCGACGAGAAGTGCCCGGCCAAGGGCTGCCGGCCACTGCGCGTGATCGCGGTGGCGCGGGGCAAGGCCACGATGCCCAGCAGTCGGGGGGACGTGCAGGTACCGACGTGGGACTTCACCGTGAAGGGCGTGCCGGAACCGTTCCGGCGGGTGGCGGTGGACCCCGCCGCGATGGGCGGACCGCCCCGACCACTGGACGACGGGATCCAGGAGGTGCACACCTACGAGGTGCGCACGCCGACTGAGCTCCAGTTGAGTTACGTGCACGGCACTTGCGACACGACGTACGGCTCGCGCGCCCATGAGACGCCCGAGGCAGTGGTCGTGGACGTCGACGTCCGGCGCGACGACAACGTGGAGGTCTGCAACGCGATGGGGAAGACGGACCGGATCGGCGTCACGCTGCGCGAGCCCTTGGGCCGCCGGGTGGTGCTGGACTCCAGCAGCGGGGTGCCCCTGCTGCCGCAGAGCGACATCCGCCTGGTCGAGTTCCAGAACTATGACCCGCGCCGCTCCTAGCCCGGCGACACGTACTTGCGGGGCTGCAGCGTGTGGCTCTGCGGTCGAGCTATTCGCAGCGTGACTCGCAGAAGGTGACGAGCGACCGAGGCGAACCTGGCGCAACGCCCGAGCCCAGCCCACGACGAACTTCGCCGCCAGCTCGCCGATCAGAGGCTGGACCGGTTACCCGACCAAGGTCGCATGACGGGCCACTAGCAGCGGCGTGCACCTCGCACTGCCTGCGACGTGGTCGGATCATGGAAGAGAGGGGGATGTCCACCGCCCTACGATGGCTGCATGTCAGAGCGCGAGCGCCCTTCGTCCTCCTCTGCCGTTCATCGGCACCAGCGGACTCCTGATCGGGAACAGTTGGAGAAGGCGAGTGCGGTGTTCGCCCTGCTGTCCGATCCCACGCGACTGCATCTGTTGTGGCTGTTGGCCGCGGGGGAGGCGGACGTGACCGACCTGGCTACGGCCAGTGGCGCGGCCCGGCCCGCTGTCAGCCAGCATCTGGCCAAACTCCGTCTGGCGAACCTGGTGCAGTTCAGGAAGGAGGGCCGCCGCGTGGTGTACTCGCTGCGCGACGGGCACCTGCGCAGCCTTGTGGTGGAGGCGCTGAACCATGCCGACCATAAGGTGACCGGCGAACCCTGGCACTCCTGAGGCCCGAACGGGGAATTCCTCCGCCCTCCCTACTGTTCAACGCGTGCATAACTGCGCACATAAGCACGTTGAAGGCCGCTGTGGCCTGAGAGGGCGGGGTCATGTTCTTCGTACTACGTAATCGCACCTACCGGCACCTGTTCGCCGCGCAGGCCATCGCCCTGGTGGGCACCGGGCTGGCGACCGTGGCGCTGAGCCTGCTCGCCTACGACCTGGCCGGGGCGAGCGCCTCCGCGGTGCTCGGTACCGCTCTGGCCATCAAGATGGTCGCCTTTGTCGGCATAGCCCCAGTGATCAGCGCTCTCGCCGACCGCATCCCGCGCCGGACCCTGCTGGTGGCCGCCGACCTCATCCGCGGCGGCGTCGCGCTGGCCCTGCCGTTCGTCACCGAGGTGTGGCAGATCTACGTCCTGATCTTCCTCCTTCAGGCCGCCTCGGCGGCCTTCACCCCGACCTTCCAGGCGACCATCCCCGAGGTGCTGCCGGCCGAGCGTGACTACACCCGGGCGCTGTCGCTGTCTCGGCTCGCCTACGACATGGAGAGCCTGTTCAGCCCCGTGCTCGCGGCCGGGCTGCTGACCCTGATCAGCTACAACTGGCTGTTCTTCGGAACCGTCCTGGGGTTCTTGGCCTCGGCCGCGCTGGTCGTATCCGTCGTCCTGCCCAGGCCGACACCGGCCCGGCGCAGCGGCGGCGCCTTCGCCAAGGCCACCTACGGCGCCCGGCTCTTTGGGGCCACGCCGCAGCTGCGCGCCCTGCTCGCCCTGAACATGAGCGTCGCGGCCGCCGGCGCCATGGTCATCGTCAATACCGTCGTCCTGGTCCGCGATCACCTGGACCGCACCGCAGGTGACGTCTCGATCGCACTCGGCGCGTTCGGGGCCGGATCGATGGCCGTCGCCCTGCTGCTGCCCCGCGTGCTGGACAGGCTCAGTGACCGCAGGGTGATGCTGCCCGCGGCTGTCGCTCTCTTCGTGGTCCTGGGCGCGTTCACCGTCGGCCTGGCGGCAGGCGTCCTGTCGTGGTCATGGCTGCTGATCGCATGGGCGCTGCTGGGCGCCGCGACATCCGCGGCGCTTACTCCGACCGGTCGCCTGATCCGGCGCGCCGTGCCGTCCGCCGACCTGCCGGCCGCCTTCGCGGCGCAGTTCTCCCTCTCCCACGCGGCCTGGCTGCTCACCTATCCACTGGCCGGGTGGTTGGCCTTCAGCGTCGGGATGGTCGCGGCCGCCGCCGTACTTTCCGCGATCGGTTCCGTCGCCACCGCAGCGGCCTGGGCTCTTTGGCCCACTGAGGCGGCAGTCCGCTCCGCCGCCGCGCCCAGCCACCAGCTCACCCGAAGTGACACCGAGGAGGAGCATCAGCTGGCCGCTTGATGGGGTGTCGGTAAGAAATGTGTCCTGCGCCCCAACAAGCCCCGTGATCTCGCGGACCGGCTGGCCGGCCCATGGCTTTATGCCGTGGGTGCCGTGACGTTCCTCAACGGAAGTATCGGTCCACACCGGCCCGGGACGCCGCATGTTCGTGGCCCGCGCCGAGGAACGCGGCAGTGCCTCGCGAGCCGCCCATGCTCCCGTCAGTTGTCGATCCCCGCCCCGCCTCTGTTGCCGGGAGCCCTGTTGTCGCTGATGCCGCCACCGATACCGACCTTGCCGCGGCCGCCGCCGATGCCGACGCCGTCACGGCCGATGTTGCCGTGGTCGCCGCCGTGACCGCGCCGGGCGCGGCACCTCTCGGGGTGCCTGTGCTTGTGGCAGGGCTTCTGGGCGGAGGTGAGAATGGTCGAGGCGTTCGAGGTCACGGTGTCCGCGATGGCGGACGGAGCCGGCGTCGTCATGGGGGCGAGGAGGACGGAGGCCGTCATCGTCCCGGCTGCGAGAGCGTTCCTGACCTTGATCATCGAATCTCCTCGCGGGTGGAGATCTCCAGCTCTGGCTCTGGGAGAAAGCGTGGTCGGGCATGGTGTCCGGCGGTCGGCACGGCAGGGAACCTGTTCCCACGGTAAGCAGAGGGACCCGAGGCGGTCGGTCACAGGACTTCAAAACCTCGGGGCGGTCCGATGGCCCGCCGGTGGTGGACGGGAACCGGAAGGGGGTTTCCCGTCACGCCGGGTTATGATTCCCCGCTCGGGGCTGATCCTGCGGACAAGTGAGTCGCTTCCATGTACTATGCGATTCGCCGTAGTTACTCGCTAGTAGCGTCGTTGCTGACGCAAGCTCCTGCCGGTCTTCGAGGTCAGGAAGGTGTTCATGTTCGACGGCTCGCTCGTCGCGGGTGCGGCTGCCGGCCCCCGCCGGGCCGGGTCAGGTGCGCATGAGCGACAGCCGCGAAAGGAATCAGTCATGCCCACGCTCGACCGTCAGGACGACGTCTTCATCCTCGACATCGGGGATACCGAGAACCGTTTCCACCCCGACTGGATCGCCTCCGTCAACGCCGCGCTGGACGAGGTGGAGAAGGCGGAGGGGCCCCGTGCCCTGGTGACCGTCGCGACCGGCAAGTTCTTCTCCAACGGCCTGGACCTGGACTGGCTGTTCGCCCATGCCGACCGGCACCAGGACTATGTGGTCGGCGTCCACGAGCTCCTGGCGCGGATGCTGGCCCTGCCGGTGGTCACCGTGGCCGCCCTGCAGGGGCACACCTTCGCGGCCGGCGCCATGTTCTCCCTGGCCCACGACTTCCGCGTGATGCGCGCCGACCGGGGCTACTGGTGCCTGCCGGAAGCCGACATCAACATCCCGTTCACCCCGGGTATGTCCGCGCTGATCCAGGCTCGGCTGACCCCACAGACCGCGCACGAGGCGATGACCACCGCACGTCGCTACGGCGGCCATGACGCCCTGGCCGCCGCCATCGTCGACCGCGCGGTGGCCGAGGACGCCGTGCGGCAGACCGCCATGGAGATCGCTCGCGCCCAGACGGCCAAGAGCGGCCCCACCCTCGGCACCATCAAGGCCCGCATGTACGGGCCCGCCATGGAGAGGCTGCTGGAGAAGGACAACCCCCTCGGCTGAGCGGTCGAGGTCCAGCGGCCGGCGGCCGGACGCTCACCGAGGAGGGCGTCGTCCAGGCCCGCCGTAGCACGGGTATCGCCGGCAGGCGGGGACCCTCCGGCCGGAGGGTCCCCGCCCGAGCGGTTCTCAGCGCTTGTTCACCCGCAGGGACACGATCGTGCCCGGGGGGAGGGTGGCGGTGGAGGTGACCCCCGCGGGCTGCCACGGCCCCACGTTGTAGACGTATCCGACGGCCGGGTTGACGTGGAGGACGGTCACGGCGACCTGATGCTCTCCGGTGCCGCTCGCGCAGTAGCTGGAAACCGTCGATCCCGCTACCTGGGTGGTGCAGTTGTCCGGGATCGCGTGGGCGGTGGAGGCCGTGCTCATCAGAATGGCGGTGGTGAGCAGTGCGGTGCTGGAAAGGGCCGTGGCCCACTTCCTTGGTTTCACGTGTGCTTCCTCCGTGCTTCTCGGTGCGGCGGAAGTGTCCCGCAAGGTTTCCTTTAGGAAACTTTCCTATAGAAAAAGATACCTGCCTGCGAGAATGCGTCAATAGTCACCTGTGACGCTGCTGTCCCCCTCAGTGCGGGACACCGGCTCCGAAAGCGGTGTGCCGGGTGGACGAGGCCACGACCCGGCCCGCGACGACGACGTGGCGGGGCGGCGAGTGCCGGGTCAGGGCCTCACGAAGGGTCCGCCCCTCAAGGACGACGAGGTCGGCGGGAGCCCCGGGTTCCAGACGGTGGGCGGGCAGGCCGACGACCCGCGCGGCATCGACGGTCACCATGTCGTACAGCCGTTCCAGGGCGGCGTCGGTGCGGGCGTCGAGCAGGTGCGCGGCCAGGAACGCCACCTCCAGCAGGTTGTGCCGCCCGAACGGGTAGTAGGCGTCCTCGATGTCGTCCTGCCCCAGCGCGACCGGAACCCCGGCGCCGGCCAGTTCGAAGACCGGTAGATGGAGCGGTCCGGTGTGCGGGTCGCTGACGAAACCGAGCCCCGCCGCACGGCACAGTCCGGCCAGGCGCCGCAGGTACGGCTCGGGGTAGAGCGCCATCGCCCGCGCGTGCTGGGCGCTGCCACGCCCGATCATGTTCCGCTCCAGCAGCTCCCGCGCGAGCATCTCGGTCGTCCGCAGCCCCGGGTCTCCGGCGTCGTCGACCAGCATGGCGACGCGCAGCCCGTGCCGCCGTGCGAGATCGACCATGCGTCGTACGTGCTCGGCGGCGTCGGCGTCGGTCCACTCGATCCACGGGATGCCGCCCACCACGTCGGCGCCGAGCCGTACGGCCTCGGTGACCAGTTCCTCGGTGCCTGGCTCGCGGAGCAGGCCGTCCTGCGGGAACGCCACCACCCGCACGTCGACCACGCCGCGGAACTCCTCGCGCAGCGCCAGCAGCGCCTCCACCCCGGTCAGCCCCGCCGCCGGATCGATGTCGGCGAATGCCTGCACGGCCCGGACACCGTGCCGCACGGACTCCACCAGCACCGGCCGGGCCCGCTCCAGGACGGCCTCCCGCGTCTGACCGGCCTTGACGGCGGCGGCCGTCTCGATGGCTCCCATCGCGGCCCCCATGGTGCCGTCGGTGTACTCCGACAGCGCGACGGGACCGGCCGCGTCGAGGGTGTGCGCCTTGCACAGGTGCAGGTGGGCGTCCACGAAGGGCTCGGTGACCAGGGCGCCGTCGGCATCGATGGTCACCTCGGCCGCCGGGCCGAGATCGGGGTCGTCCTCGGCGACGAGGCTGAGCAGCCCGCCTGTCGCCGCCAGCGACCACCTGCCGGGACGGCCACGGAGGGAGGCGTTGCGGATGAGGAGATCTGGGGTGTCCATACGACAGCACGGTAGAAGCGCACCCACGAGCTCCGGGACGGCCAGACCTGCCAAGCCGCGTATCGCGAAGCGACAGGTGTGGGTGACGGTCGAACCGTCCCCGTCGGCCTCAGTCTACGGGGGTCACGTCGCGGATGATCCGGCCCACCAGGTAGAGCGCCGGGTCCACGTCCATCGCAACGCGGCGGGGGGAGTCCCAGTACTCCTGGTTCCGCTCCTGGAAGCTCTCCGGACCGTCGTACGAGAGCACCCAGATGAACTGGTTCCGCTCGTGATCCAGCCAGGCGCCGTGGACCTCGAACCCGAATTCGCGGCGGAGCGGCACGACCTGCGAGTGCCACTTCTCCACCCACTCCTCCAGCAGGCCCTCCTGGATCGTGTAGATGCGATGCTGAAAGGTCCTGGCCATGTCGTCGCCTTCCGTGTCGGGTCGGATACGGGGCCGCCTGTGATGAAGATCGTACGACTACCGAGCCGGATCACGCGCGGGACCACTCCGGCCCGGTCCAGACCCGACGCGAGGTCGGGAGCGGAAGATCGGCTTACGCCGGCTCCGCCGGCCCGCCCTCGGCGGGTGCCGGTGTCAGCGGCCGAGCCGGTCCAGGTTCTCCAGCAGGGTCTGGACATGCAGGGTCTCGACGTGGTCGGTGCCGAAGACGAAGGTGATGCCCCGATCCTTCACCCCGTGCCGGAGCACCTCAGGGGACCCGCGCGTACACGCTGCACTATCGGGTGCGGATGGGACCGGTTCACCGAGCGGTGCGATAGCGGTTCCCGGCGGTCTCCTCACCCCTGATTCGTGAGCGGGAGGCGGAGGATGAAGCGCGCGCCGCGGGTGGGCGGGGCTTCTACGTGCAGGGTCCCGTGGTGGGCGTGGGCGATGTCGCGGGCGATGGCCAGGCCGAGGCCGGTGCCTCCTGTGTCGCGGCTGCGGGCGGTGTCCAGCCGGGCGAAACGCTGGAAGATGTTCTCGCGTTCTGACGCTGGGACTCCCGGGCCGTCGTCGGTGACGGTGAGCTCGGCGCTGTCACCGCTGCGGCGCAGCCCGACCTCGACGCGGCCTACCGCGTGGCGCTGGGCGTTGTCGAGCAGGTTGGTCAGTATCCGGCCGATCTGCCCGGGGACGGCGTCGACCATCACGCCGGGTTCGAGCCGGAGCCGCACCGGGTGCAGATCGTGCATGCGGCGGGGCACCTCGGTCTCGATCAGCCGTGCCAGGTCGACGTTCTCCAGCGCGGAGGCCTGGTCGGCCCCTTGCCTGGCCAGTTGGAGGAGGTCGGTGGTGATGGCCTGCAATCGGTCCACATCGCCCAAGGTGTGTTCGAGCAGTTCGCCGAGGTCGGTCTCCTCGGGGTGGAGTTGCGCCTCCTCCAGCTGGGCTCGTAGCCCGGCCAGCGGGGTGCGCAGCTCGTGGGAGGCGTCGGCGGTGAAGCACCGCTGCCGTTCGAGGGACTCCCGCAGCCCCGCCTGCAGGTGTTGCAGCTCCTGGACGCGGGTGTGCTCCACCTCGTAGAGGCGGGCTCGTACCAGGGCCTGGGAGATCAGCCCGCTGAGCGCCGTGAGCAGCGTACGCTCCTCGCCGGGGAAGTGGTGGGGCCGGTCGAAGGAGATCACGCAGCACCCCCGGTACTGGCCGGGCACGAGCAGCGGCAGGATCGCCCAGGCGTGCTTCTCCGAGTCGTCGACGCTCCTGCGGGCCATCCAGCGGGTGAGGTTCGGATAGCGCTTGTCGTGCTCGGCCCTGGAGGTGATGAAGACCGGGGCACGCGATCGCAGGGCGTCGGAGAGGGGGGACGGCTCCATGAGCACCTGGTCCTCCAGCCGGTCAAGGATGTCCGCGGCGTGGTTGAAGGCTCCGGCCACGTGCAGGCGATCGTGGTCGACGGTCAGCACGATCAGTCCCGCCGCGCCGAACGGCGGCAGCACCCGCTCGGCGATGACCCGCACCAGGTCACGGGCGGTCACGGCGTCGCCGAGGGCTCGGGTCAGCTCCTGGACCCAGGCGGTTCGCTCGGCGGCGGCCTGCTCGGCGGCCTCGCGCTCGGCGTCGCGCAGGCGCTTGTCGGTGACGTCGGCGAGATAGAGGGTCAGGCCGTCGGGCACCGGCACCAGTCGCACGTGGTACCAGCGACTGTCGGTCGGCCACTGCACGTCGAGAGTGGCGGGCTCCCGCTCGGCGGCGGCCCGGTGGCACGCCGCCCGCAGGTCGGGCGACTTTCCTGTCGGCAGGTCCCACAGCACCTGACCGTAGGGGTCGGTGACCCCCAGGAGGCGCTCGGCGTCGAGGTTGACGAAGGTGATCCGCCAGTCGCGGTCCACCGCGAGGAAGGCGTCGCTCATGTAGCGCAGCGCGTGGCTGACCGACTCGCGGGCGATACGGCTCTCCGTGGTGTCCCAGACCGTGCCGATCATGTGTGTCGGCTCGCCGGCCTCATCCAGCACCAACCGGCCGCGTTCCTGCACCCAGCCCGTGGTTCCGTCCGGGCGGCGGGCACGATACTCGATCTCGAACAGTCCCCTGGTGCGGACGGCCTCCTCGGTTGCGGTCATCACCCGGGGATAGTCATCTGGGTGAATGAGGTTGACCCAGTAGTCAATGGTGTGGGGGCCGCTGTCCACATCGATCCCCATCACGGTTAGGCCGGCCTCGTCCCAGCGCAGTTCGCCGGTCAGGATGTTCCAGTCCCAAGATCCGATCCTGGTCGCCTTCAGCGCCTGCCGGAGATGAGAGTCGGTGGAGAGGTCCTGCCGCCGCGGGTATCCGCTGTCTGAGTCGGTGCCGGATCCGGCCAGCCGCTGGGCCAGCCAGTCGGCCAGCGATCGCAGGAACGCCCGCTGGCGGCCGGTGGGCTTGGCGGGCCCGCAGGATAGTACGGACAGTACGCCGACCGGCGCGTCGCGGACGCGCAGCGGCACGGCCGTCAGGGTCGCGGTGGGCGGTATGGCCGCGGACGTCTCCTCAGCGCTCTCGCGCCCGGCGTCTGGGGCGACGGACGTGCACACGGGCGCTCCGTCGCGCAGCGCCCGGACGATGACGTCCCGGATCTCCTCCCCCCACGTCTGCAACTGGGCGGGAGGCACCCCGGAGGCCACCAGCAGGCGCGGCCCTCCGCGGACGACCCGCGCTCCGGACCAGTGCACCATCCCGCTCAACCCACGCAGTTCGGCGACCGCCTGGTCCAGCGCGTACTTCAGCACCTCGATCTCGCCGAGGCCGACGGAGGCGAGCGCGAGAGTACGCAGCCGCTGGTCCTCCTCGGAATCGGCGCCCCAGGTTTCGTTCCTCGCCATCCTCTTGCCCCCCAACTGTCACAACAGAGGCACGGCGTCGGACAGATGTTCTTTGCGCTCCCGACAGCGGACGAACTATTTTCCGAATTTATCATAGTAACGACTGATTTTCGGAAAAAAGCAAAGCCTCTGGCGAGCGGAGACCCGGCCAGTTCCGACCTTGCCATTTCAAGACGGATTTTTTGCGAATCCATCATTGACACTCCCAGCGGCGAGCCTGCGAGTCGGATCAGACGTCTCATGGAAGCGCAGCGTTTGCCTCCTTAAGCGCCTAAGAGATGGTGAATCGCCCGATCCATTCGGTAGCCTGCGCGCCCGACTTGTGCTCTTTGCAGACGGCTTCCCGATGAGGAGAAATTCGACTTCTTATTGTTCGACCGGCACGCGGCATTGATCCATGGTTATGGTGAGATCGGCCTCCATCCGGTGGATGGATGACGCACGATCCCGTCGTCGTCTCCGCATTGGAGAAGAAGGCGATCGGGCTTCGGGCGACGGCGGTCCCGTTCGAGGAATTTCTTGTGGGCGTATGAAATCTCGCCTCACTGGCCATCCTGTTGGTCTTCGCTGAGAGTGAGGTCGATGTCGGTCGTGCTGTCGCTTTCCGCCAGGTCGTCGGTGCTCTCCCGATCCTTGAACCCTCAGCCTCCACCCCGCGCTCGTCGGTATCTCCAGCATCCGGTAGTCAAGGTGCCCACACATCGGAGGGAAGGCCCTGGCGAACCTTCCCCTTCCAGGGGCCACCTGGGTCTGCGGCTCAGCTGGGTGCTGCGGCCTCGATCGCCTGCTTCATCTCCACTGCGCCGTGTTCCATGCGAATGCGGATCTCGGCGGCCTGCCCGTGTGGCAGCACGTTGGTAGTCCAGATCAGCCGACCCGCTCCGGCACCCTCCGGGCGAACTTCAAACGAGGCGTGGTGGTGTTCGAGCGGGGGCCTGGCGCCTTCGACAACGGAATAGGCCAGGCGGCGGGAATCATCATCGATCGCGACAATCAGCTCGCGGATGACGTGTCCATCGGGAAAGGTCAGGAACCGCTGGTCGCCCTCCAGCCGGGTGTCGATGACACGGCCCGGCAGCAGGCGCTCGTGCACGGCTCCGACGTCGCGCAGCACATCCCAGATGTGCTCAGGGGACGCGTCGATGACGATCTCGTGGCGGATGGAGGCCATGACGTCGAAAACTCCTCTTGGGATGGGATAGGTCCCTCGCCGGCAGGCAAGGACCGCGACCCATGGCTGGCATCTTCTTCAGCTGCCCTGGGCACCACGCCCGGCGCAGGCCAGAACAGCCGTATCCGTCCTGTGACGGCTGCGAACCTGTACTCGCGTTCAGCTCTGTACGGCCCTCGGCACACCGACACCAACCACCGGCGATGCGGCCGCCGCGGACACCTCGCCGCGGAAGCGGGCCTCGTGATAGCCGCGCACGGTGCGACGGGTCTGTTCCTGAGCTGTCGTGGTCATGGCTGCTGTCCGATCTGGCGCAGGTGATCGGCGAGGCGATGCTGGTTGGCGGCCAGCCGCAGGCACAGGTCGCGCAGCACGACCAGTTCTTCGGGAGCGAACCCGTTGAACATCGCCCGCATGGCAAGCTGCGACGGCCTGCGGAACGCCTCCATCCACGCCCGCCCGGCAGGTGTGATCTCGGCCAGAACCGAACGTCGATCCTTCGGGTCGGGGACCCGGCGGGCCAGCCCGTCGTGCTCCAGAGTGTCGACCAAGCCGGTGACATTGCGGGAGCTGACCCCGGCGGCCCGGGCCAACTCGCCGATGCTGATGCCCTGCTCGCTGCTGTTGAGGCGGATCAGCAGGTCGAGCGCGCCCGCGCTGACCCCCCGTCCCTGGGAGCCGTGGGCGCGCATGCGCTCGACGGCGTGGTTGGCGGTGCGGACGGCGGCGCCTGCCTCGAAGGTGAGCAGGTCTCCGTCGTCATCGGTGAACTGGGTCATCGCGGCCCTGACCCGAGGGTCGTAGAGGAAGCCGTCAGGGTCGCTCTCGTAGATTGTTACGTCCTTCATTATGAAGGAGGATAATAGTACGTGCTTCCAGTCTTTGCTATCCGTTGCTTGCCGCCCCTCTCGTGTAGATCGACAAGGGCCGCCACCGTGCCTTGCTCAGGTCAAGGTTTTTCCTTCATGTCGTTCTGGGAGTTCTCGTCGGTGGACGGCCGGACGGCGCCGTGGGTCAGGCCGTCGGATATCAGCTGGAGCAGATCCTCGCCGAGGGCGGCGGCCCGGCGCAGCGAAGCCTCGAATTCCGCCAGCTTCCGGAACGCCTCGCCGTACCCGCGCTGCTCCTCGATCGGCAGCAGCGGGAGTTCCGCGCGGCGTACGTCCACCTGGGCGCGGCTGCCCACGGTGGTGTAGTTGCGCAGGTTGACCGAGCCGCTCAGGAAGCCCGCCACGAAATGGGGGTCGAGCAGGGCCGGGTCGGGGCGGAGCAGGGAGAGGCGGAGGCCGAGGAGGGGGCCGCCCTCCCCGGCGACCCGCGCCACCGGACGCCGCGCGACGCCCGGCACCAGCACGTCACCGGGCCGCACGATGATCTCGTGCTGCACGGCGATGTCCGGCGTGGTCGCGGTCGGCGGGGTGCCGTCGACGACGTCCTCGGCGGTGAGGACGGTCAGCCCGTCCGCGACCTCGGACGGCTCGCCGGGTCTGGCCGGGCTCTGGTGGTGGATCGTCAGCATGCCGCGCCGCAGGAGTTCGGCGAGCGGGACCATCGGGAGGTCCTTCGGTCCCCGGGCCGACTCGACGGTCGGCACCAGCTCCGCGGCGAGGCGGAGGAGGTCGGCCACCCGGTTCCGCTGCCCGGTGACGCGCTCGGGCGACAGGTCCGCAGGCGGCGGCGCGAGGTATCGGGCGGGGGTGAGGTCGACGTCGTCGTCGAGCAGTTCGACGGCGGGGACGGCCCGGCTCACGCCCGGTTCATCGATGTCCGCACCGGCCTCGAAGCGTTCCCAGGCATCCGCGGCGACCCGCGCGAAGTCCTCCGGCCGGTCGGAGGTGTCGACCATCAGGACATGGCCGGGCGTACGGGAGTCCGCCGGTCTGCGCAGCACCCACAGGGCCAGGGCGACCGCCATGTTGGGGATGCTGCCGAGCGGGAGCGTGATCACCGCGCTGAGTGCTCCCCGGCGGATCAGCTGGGCGCGGATGCGGCGGCCGGATCTGCGGCCGGCGACGGCGGGCGGCATGAGCATGACGGCGGTGCCGCCGGGTTTCAGATGGCAGAGGGCGTGCTGGATCCAGGCGAGTTCCGACTCCATCCGGGGCGGTAGACCGTACTCCCAGCGGGGGTCGGCGGTCAGCTCCTCGTATCCCCAGGCGCGGTCGTTGAACGGCGGGTTGCACACGACCGCGTCCACCAGCGTGCCGGGGAACGCGTCCTGGCGGAGTGAGTCGCCATGCGAGACGCGTACGGTGGCGGCGTGCAGCGCGAGATGCGCGGCGGTCAGCCGGGCGGTCGCCGCGTCGGCGTCCTGGCCGAGGAGCAGGTGTACATCGCGGTCGCGCAGTGCCTTCAGCAGCGCTCCCGAGCCGCAGGCCGGGTCGAGGATGACCTCGGGGGAGGGGCCGCAGAGCTGCGCCATGAGCCGGGCGACCGGCTCGGGGGTGGCGTACATCCGCTTGGTGTGCAGTTCGAAGTAGCGCTCGCGCAGGAAGGCGAAGGTCCTCTTCGTGCCGTTCTCGACGGCGAGGGCGGCCACCCGGCGCAGCAGCGGCAGCCGGTCCCGGATGAGGCATTCCGGCGGCAACGGGCTCCGCATCGGCCCGGCGCACGCTTCTCGGACGCGGTCGGGAAGCACGGCGGCCACGGCCGCGTCGTCGGCGGCGGAGAGGGCCGTCCAGTCGCCGCCCTCCCGGTCCAGGTAGACCAGGAAGGCGCCGAGGTCGGCGATCAGGTCGGCGAGATCCTCCTCCGGCACGCCCGCGCGCAGGTCCTGCCAGAGCCACTCGCGCGCCGGGAGCACCCTGCCCTCGCTGTGGCCGAGCAGCCACTCCTTGATCTCGCCGAGGGAGAAGGCGGGGCTGGTCGCGGTGCCGCCGACGGGCTGGGGGAAGTCGTCGTGCCGGCGGCGCCAGTTGCTCACCGCGGCCCGGCCCACATCACCCAGCCGGGCGATGTCCGCCGCGGTCACCTGGACGTCCCTGTCCACCTGGTCCTCCGTGTCGGTCGCGGTCGCCCGGACGTCCTTGTCCACCGGCTCCCCATTATCCGCCGTGGTCACCCGGACGTCCCTGTCCATCCGGTCCTCCGGCCGGCCGGGCATCCCGGTTCATCGGCTCTTTCATCGATTACCTCCAGCGTGGAAACCTGGTCCTTCAGGGCTGGGAGGAAACGCGGCACGGCGCCGCGCTTCTGGTCGGGTCGCGTAACCATAACCGTCGGCTCGCTGGAGCAGACGCACATGGCGGTGGCCGATGCCCTGCACGGTGCCGTGCCCGGTGGTGATGTTGAAGCTGCCGGTGGAGCGGACCGCGACGCGGCCGGTGTGGACGCCCGCTTTCTTGCCGCTCGGTACGACGGCGCGGACCAGGTCGCCGGTGGCGAACCCCTTGACCTGCTTGATCCGAGGTAACCGTAGCCGGGGGAATCCGTACTTGTCGGTGCGGGTGCGGCAGTAGGTGCCGCGCCCGGTCGCTCGGACGACCAGGACCGTCGACGGCCAGACGATGACGACCTCCAACTCGCCGACGTGCAGCGCGTCCAGGGTGTGGGACTTCGATGCGCCAGTACGAGACCGGTTCCACTTCGTGCGGCCACCGGAGGCGGCGTGTACGGGCAGCCCGGTGGCGTCCAGGGCCCGCCACAGCGCCCACCGGGTGGCGTTGATCGCCGCGGCGTCCCGTAAGGGAGCCTTCGCCTGCTTGAGGATTGTCGCCAGGAGCGCGGGCTTGGCCTTCAAGAACTCCTCGACCGAGGTGGCGTTCTTGGTCTGATTACAGCCGATGCAGGCCAGGGCGAGGTTGCTGATCCGGTCGGAGCCGCCCCGGCTGCGCGGGTGGATGTGGTCGATGTTCAGCGGCACACCGGTCGCTCCGCAGTAGGCGCACGCCCGGCCCCACTTGGTCAGCAGGTACTCGCGCACCTCGTACCCGGCCAGGGTGCCCTGCTGGTACTCCACCCCTTCCAGCGGCCTGCCGGCCGACAGGGCGTGGGTGTCGAACGCGACCCGCTCCACCTGGACGGCCCGCACCGGCGCCCAGCGGGTCAGCCGCGACACCCACGACAGGGTGGTGTCGACGCGGTGGCGCAGCGACGGCGCCGGCCACCCCTGCGGCCGGGTGCGATTGTTGAAGCGGGGGGCGCGGTAGCGCAGGTTCCGCGACCGGCGGCTGCGCCGGTAGGCGGCCCGCGCGGCGAGCCGGTCGCGGATCGCCGCGCCCCGATGGTCGAGCTGGATCGCATACTTCCCGGCCCGGCTGCCGCCGTGTTCGGTGAACACCGCGATGCCGGTGTGCTTGCTACCGGGGTCGATGCCGACCGTGACGCCTTGGACGGCGGAGTCGGCGGCGGCGCGGTCGCGCAACCGGATGACGAACGGGGTATGGCGGTGAACCACGGCCCGGCCGGATGCCAGCAGGCGGCGGGCACGGGCCGGATGGCACGGGTCAAGCGGGTGGCCGCGGGCGTCGAGGACGAACACGGCCGGGTGAACCTCACGGCTGGCTCCCTCAGGCGCCGTGGCGCCCTCGGGGTGACGCCGGTGCGGGCGGGTGCCGCCCGGACCGGTCTCCCCTCGCCCATGTTCCACGCCGGTGCCCGGCATGGCCGGGAGTCCGCAGGCCGTTTCGTCCCCACCCTCGGGGTTGTCTGCTCCTGCGGATTCCAGAGCGGCAGGCTGAGGAAGCACCTGCCGGTGGGTCTGCTCACCTACGTGAAACGTAGTCATCGAAATGCACCTCCTTGAGCTGATGACTCAGGCTGGTCAACGCGGGGCTTCAAGGCGCATCACCGCACCTCAAGCCCCCTCCTTCAGGAGAGGGTCGTTGACATCGGTCTCGGTCTGCCCGGTCGTCCCGTTCATCGGTTCTTCGGGCTCGGTGTCCGTGTCGATTGGAACGTACCTGAGTGTGTCACCTCCATGCAGCGTCCTCAAAGATATTGGTCGATTCCATCAACACGTGTTTTACTGAACTTCATTGGACACTAAAAATCATCATCATGGAAGGAACCGATGACTCGTGATCACCCCCACCACGCGCATCGACCGGTTCCAGGCCCCCACGTCACGCGGCAGACGGCGCCTTCGCTCAGGGCGGGCCATGCACCTGCTGGACATCGAGAACCTGACAGGGGCCAGTCGCCCCACCACCCCTGAGGTCGCCGAGGTCATGGTCCTCTACCGGCGTATCGTCCCGATCGGCCCGATGGACCAGTTCGTCGTCGCGGTCAACCACGGCGCGCTCGTCGCGGTCGGGATCGCCTTCCACGGTGTGCAGTTGCTGGCCCGTTCCGGCCCCGACGGTGCGGACCAGGCCCTGGCCGAGGCCGCCCGGGGCGACCGGATGGACCAGCGGTTCGACCGGGTCGTGATCGGCTCGGGCGACGGCTACTTCGCCGACCTGGCCTGCTGGCTCGCCGAGTGCGGTGTGCACGTCACCGTCGTCTCCCAGCGTGAGTCACTCAGCCGCCGCCTGCGCGCCGAGGTGTCCGCCGTCATCACGCTGGAACCGCCGGTGGCACAGGTGGCCTGACCTTCGGGAGCGTCGTCACGACTGGGGCGCGGCCGATTCCAGGATCTTCGCGATTCTGCCGACGTCGGCCTCGGTGGTGCGCCAGTTGCTGAACGCGGCACGCAACGCGGGCACCCCGGCGTAGACCGTCGGGGTGAGGAAGGCCTCGCCGGACTCGGTGATCGAGTCGACCACCTCCCCGATCCGTTCGGGGGAGGGAGCGGAGGCGAGGGTGAAGCAGACCACGTTGAGCCGTACCGGGGCGAGCAGTCGGTAGGCGGCCATCGAGGCGATCCGCTCGCCGAGCCCGGCGGCGAGGGCGATGTCGCGGCGGACGATCTCCGCGTGCCCCTCGCGCCCGTAGGCGGCCAGCGTGAACCAGGCCGGTAGCGCACGCAGGCGCCGCGAGTTCTGCGGGGTCAGGTGCGCGAAGTCGGGCTCCTCGCTCAGCGGGGTGAGATAGGCCGCCGAGTTCAAAAAGACGCGGGCCTGCAGGTCGCGGCGGCGGGTGAACTGGATCGCGCTGTCGTAGGGCACGTTCAGCCACTTGTGCAGGTCCGCGCAGACCGAGTCGGCCTCGCCGAGGCCCGCGACGAGGTGGGCGTGCTCGGGGGAGAGCGCGGCGAAGGCGCCGAAGGCGGCGTCCACGTGCAGCCAGAAGGGATGACGCTCGCGCAGGGCGGCGATGGCGCGCAGGTCGTCGAAGTCGACGGTGTTCACCGTGCCGGCATTGGCGACCACGATCGCCGGTGCGCCGTCCAGTCGGTCGAGTTCCTCGGCGAGCAGGGCCACGTCCACCGCCTCCCGCCCCGGCAGGACGCCGACGCGCCGGATCGCCGACCGTCCCAGTCCGAGCATGGACAGCGACTTGACGATGCTGGAGTGCGGGCTCGCCGACAGCACCGTCACCGGCCCGAGCGCGGCCGCGCCCGCCTCGGCCACCGACACGCCGCGCAGTTCGCCCAGCCACTCCCTGGCGATCGCCAGGCCCGCGAAGTTGGACATGGTCGCGCCGCTGACGAACGTCCCCTCGTGCTCCGGCGGCAGGCCGAAGAGGTCACGCAGCCAGGCGACCGTCTCCCGTTCGAGGTCCGGGGCGAGGGAGTCCAGGCCGGAGGTGGGGTTCTGGTCGAGGGTGCCGGTCAGCCAGTCGCCCGCCAGCGCGGCGGGTGTCGCGCCACCCGTGACGAAGCCCAGGTAGCGGGGGCCCGCGCTGGCCGCGAAGCCCGGTTCCCAGCGTCGCGCGAACAGCTCCATCGCCCCCTCCAGGCCGATCCCCGTCTCCGGCAGGGACTCGGGCGCCGGTCGCACCGGCGTCCGCGCCGCCGGGCGGTCGTCGAGCCCGGCGAGGAGACGCACGGCGTACGCGCGGGTGGCCTCCATCAGTTCGGGTACGCGGGCGCGATCGGCTCCCAGGGGCCCGCGGATGTGATCGGCCTCCGGCACCCCGGACAGGTGGTCGCCCCCGCCGCCGGACGGTCCGGGCTGCTGGTCGCCGTTGGTGTTCGTTGGTCCGGGCCGGGGGTCGCCGCCGAGGTGCGGAGGGCCGGGAATGGGAGCGGTGCCCGCGTCGGGTCTGGTGTTCATGCTTCGACGCTAGGAAGCGGAGCATGTTCGCGTCGTGGTCCAATCACGGCAAACTGGACCAGTGCTCAAGGACGTTCTGGCAGGATGGCGGCGATTCGGCGGCCCCCTCGCGGGTGCGCTGGCCACCGCGCTGCGCGAGGCGGTGCTCGACGGGCGCGTACGCGTCGGGGACCGGCTGCCCTCGGAGCGGCGCCTGGCCGGTGAGCTCGGAGTGAGCCGGGGAACGGTCGTCGCCGCCCTGTCCCGGCTGCGCGAGGAGGGCTGGCTCGTCACCGAGCACGGCAGCGGCAGCAGGGTGCGGCTGCCGCGGAACCTCGGTGAGCGCTACGCGCCCCTGTCGGTGGACGGCCGGGGCTCGCTCCTCGACCTGCGGCGCGCCGTCCCCGCCGCCCCGCGCGCGATCGTCACCGACGCCGTCACCCGCGCGCTCGGCAGGTCGGCGGGGCTGCTGCTGGAGAGCGGCGAGCCCGGACCCGGCCTGCCCGAGCTGCGCGAGCTGATCGCCCGGCGTCACACCGGAGAGGGATCGGCCACCCGCCCCGAACAGATCCTGGTCACCTCGGGAGCCCGTGCCGCGCTGGCGCTGCTCGTCACCCATCTCGGCCCGCGCAGAATCGTGGTGGAGAACCCCACCTTCTTCGACACCCTCGCCACGCTCAGGCGCTTCGGCATCCGTACCGTCCCCGCGCGGGTCACCGCGGCGGGATGGGACGGCGACCAGCTCGCCACCGCGTTCCGCGAGGCCGCGGGGGGAGCCGCCCTGCTGACCCCCGACTTCCAGAACCCGACCGGGGTGCTGATGGGTTCCGAGGACCGCCGGAAGGTCGCGGAGCTGGCGGCCAGGTACGGGGTGACCGTGATCGTGGACGAGACCGTGCGCGACCTGGACCTGCGCGACCATCCGGTGCCCGAGCCCCGGATCGGCCGGGCCGTCACGATCGGTTCCCTGAGCAAGACCGTGTGGGGAGGGTTGCGGGTGGGATGGATCCGGGGTCCGGCCGCGCTGATCCGTGAACTCCTCCTCGACCCGATCAGCGGTCTGTACGCCCCGCCGCCCATGGAGCAGCTCGTGGCCTGCGAGATCTTACCCCTCATGGGCCGCTTGCTGGGCCAGCGCAGGAGCGAGCTGCGGCGCCAGCGCGACCATCTGGCCGGAAGCCTGGACGGGGACGACGCCTGGAGCTTCTCCCTCCCGCAGGGCGGCCTGGCGCTCTGGCTGCGCCTGAACGGTGTGTCCGGTGAGGCACTCGCGGGGAAGGCGGCCGAGGCAGGGCTCAACCTGCTCCCGGGGCCGGTGTTCTCACCTGACGGCACCCGGGCCGACCGGCTGCGGGTGCCGTACACCGCCCCGATCGAGACCCTCGACCGGGTCGTCGAGCAGCTCAGGCGAGCCCACCGGTCCTGAAAGGCAGGTGTCGACGCCCGGTGCCTGCGGCGTGGTTCGGCTCCGGGATCGTCCTGCCGACCGGTGGCGGGGGCCGGTGCCTTTCGCGCGGCGCCCCGGCCAACCGGTGGCCGGTGCCTTCAGCGCGGCGGCCCGGCTAACGAGTTCCAACAGGCGTGGTGGGGGCGCAGGCGGTTTCACATGGTTGTCCGTCCTCGACTCGCAGGATGGGTGCGCCGGCGAGATGCCGTAGCGCGCTCCTCAGCGCCGCCCGTACCGGGGCGTCGAGATCGGCCGGCAGCCGGTCCTCGATCCCACAGGCCCACCGGCGTGCTGTTGCGGATCATCAGCGGCCTGCTCTCCCGCCGGGACGCGACCTGGTGGCGGCGGAGCGACTCCTCGCGGAAGACCTTGTTGGGAACCCTGCCGGTCACGACCAGTGCCACTCGATCGAGGCCGTGGCGCGGCGCTCGGCCAGCCATTCGGTGAACGCCACCCGCCCGGCCGCGGCCAGGGTCCGCTCGTCCGCCGACGAGGCCGCACGCCCCAGGATGACCCCGGCGAGGAAGGCGGTGCCATGGGCCGTCGGCCCGACGACGTCTCCGGGCGCGCCCTCCTGCAACGGTTCGGGCAGCTCGAAGGCGAAACGCTCGGCGATCGTGGTCTCCACCTCGCCTGCCGGACCCGCGAGCGCGGGGAGGAGGCCCTCCGGTGAGTCACCGCCGAGGTCCGCGAGGACCTGCTCCGGCCCGATGCTCCAGAGCGCACGCACCCGGTCGAAGCGCTCGGCGTGCGCGGCCAGGTAGGCCGGGCCGAGCTCGGCCTCCCTGCGGCGGCGGAAGCTCCGGCGCCTGGCGATATCGCCGATGTAGGCGTCGAACTGCTGGAGGGTCATCCCCATCTCGGCCGGCCAGTCCGGCGTCGTCGCGCGGTCGTGCAGGCCCCGCTCCCGGCGGAACTCCTCGGAAGCGGCCTGCAGGTCCTCGTCGCCGACCGGCGTGTCGTCGTGCTGGATCTCGTTCAGGATCAGGCACTGGTCGACGATCTCGTCGTGCGGCGTCGCGTCGCGGCGTGACAGTGAGTGGATCATGGTGAGTGCCTGGGCGACCGACAGGTGTATCTCGTCCACGCTGACCAGCCGGCCCGCCGCCCAGTGCGTGGAGTGGTCGATCAGCCAGGGGACGCCGTCGCCGGCCCGCGCGGTGAGCGCGATAGTCCCGCCTTCCGGGTCCTGGAGCAGCAGGTCGAAGTCGACCACCGAGGTGCCGGGACGCTCGTCGACGACGAGTTCCGCCTTCAGCTCGGGGTGGTCGGCCGCCCACGCGGCGGCCGTCTGACGGGCCTGCTGCACCTGTGCGTGGCCGCGAGGCAGGCCGCGCAGCAGCCGCACCCCGGAGGCGAGCGTCGTTCCGAGGTCGATCATCGAATACCTCCAGCGTGGAGATCCCGAGCCTTGGCTCCGGGAAATCAGGCTCGTCTCGTCATGAAGGCGCGGCGGAACGGGAATCCCGCTCCGCCGCGCCAGATCGATCAATATCCCGTCCGGCCGGCACGGGCCGGGAGAGCGGCGTGTGCCGCGCCTTCCCCTCTCCCGGCCCGGCCGGTTCGGCGCCCTTCCGAAAGGAAGGGCGCCGGGTCGCTTGTCAGCTGATGTACCTCCGGCGGGTCTGGCACGCCGGAAGAGGTTTCTCTCCCGGGCGCCCGATGTACCTTTCGGCACCCTCAGCCGGTGGAGCACCGCCCCGGGCGGGGTCTGATCCCACCCGGGGCGGTGAGCCGATCGTCAGCTGACCCACCACTCGCCGACCTGGCCCTTGCTGTTGCGCCAGGACACGGTCATCCGGCCGCCGGCGACCTCGTCCAGCTCGGCACCCTCGAACGGGATGTCGTCAATATTGATCCTGGACATGCTCGGTCCCCTCCGTGGACCGGGTGCGGCGTGCGGCGCCCGGTGTTCTCCGTTACGTCGAGGACGCTAGGTACCGGCTCTTGTGGTCATCTGAAAAATAACTTGGTAACCACTAGCCGCGCTGGTCACGACGGCGAACCGGCCCGTGGCGGGCCGTGGTGGGGCGGTGCGGCGAGGGTGACGCCGGAGTGGGCCGGAGCCCCGAGGGCGGGTGATCCTTACTCGTCCCCACCACAACTGTGTTCTCTTCTGTCACTCGCGTGAGCGCCCGTTTGGCGAACAGCGCGCCGACATTCTGGAATGATCGCGTAGATATCCTGTCGGACATCGAGACTGACGGACAGTGACTGATGCCCCCCATCGATCAAATCACCACCTTCGCATCCGACCAGCCGGTGTTGACGAGCCTCATCGGCGTGTTCGCTCTCGTCCTCCTGGTCGCGGCCTACTTCGCGCTCCGCGCCATCCAGCGAATGGCGGTTCGCTTCTTCCATTCTCATGTCGCGCCCCGTCCGGTGGAGGACATCCTCACCATCGTCGCCGCCAGCATCGCGACGGGTGTCTCCGCCCAGGGCATGTGGCGCTTCTCCGGTGACGTGCTCGGCTTCGACGGTCCGCTGCGGCTGCTGCTCTTCGCCTTCATAGAGGTCGCCGTCATCACCAGCGCGGTGCGGGCCCGCCGCAACATGCGGGAGAACTTCTCGGCAGGCATCGACGGCATCGCCGTGTGGGCGCTCACCGGCCTGACCGCGGTGCTGTCCAGCATGGACGCCCGCAGCATGGCCGAGGCCATCTTCCGGCTCGCCGCACCCCTGGTGGCGGCGTGGCTCTGGGAGCGCGGCATGGCGATCGAACGCCACCGGATCAGCGGGCGCTCGCGCATCAACTGGCGGCTCACCCCCGAGCGGGCGCTGGTCCGCATCGGGCTGGCCGAGGTCAGCGACCGTACGGCGAGTGAGGTCGACGCCCACCGCAGGCTGACCCGGGTCGCGCTGGCGGCCAAGCGCGCCCGCGCGCTCCGCGAGTCCGGGGCGTCCGACCGGAAGATGCGCGCGGCCCTCACCAAGCTGGACCGTGCCATGGACCGGGCGGTGGAGCACACCGGCCTGGCCGTCGACTCGGTACGCCAGGAGGCCCTGCTCTCCCAGATCGGCGCCCTCTACAACACCTCCGCGCTGATCGACCTGACCCCGCCGGTGCCGTGGGACCCGGAGCCTGAGCCGGTGCGTCCCGCGGTGGCCGCGGGGCGATCGGTCATCGACGATGACGATGACGAGGTCCAGGTGCTGGACGGCCCGCCGCCGGTCGTCGACACGGCACAGCGCGCGGCCCTGATGCGTGCCGCGCGGGAGTACTGGGACAAGCAGATCGAGCGGAAGTTCGTGCCCCGGGCGACGGACATCGCCCACGAGACCGGCGTCTCCCTGGCCACCGCCCGCGAGTACCGGGCGCTGTGGAAGCTGGAGCCCAAGGCTCACGCGTTGCTGGAGGCGGCCTTCCACGAGCACGGGATCATCGACACCGGCACCTTCCCCGCCATCGAGACCGAGCAGGTCCTGACCGTGAACGGCTCGTCCGCCGCTCGCTGACCTCGCGCGGAACGACGTACAGCACGACACACCGCACGACTCGCCACCGCCCTCCGTCCGCGTACCCCGGCCGGGGGGCGGTCCGCGTCGCGGGCCGCCCGCTCACATCGGCTCAGGCCGACTCACGGACGATGAGGTCGGTGGGCAGTATCACCGGCTCCACCTGCTCGGCGCCGTCGATCAGGGCGAGCAGCAGACGGACCGTCTCCTCGGCGACCTGCTCCAGGGGCTGGCGGATGGTGGTGAGCGGCGGATGGGTGGTGAGTGCCACCGCCGAGTCGTCGAAGCCGCCCACCGCGACGTCCTCGGGCACCCGCCGCCCGGCGGCGCGCAGCGCGGAGAGCGCGCCCGCGGCCATCAGGTCGGAGGCGACGAACACCGCGTCGATGTCGGGGGCACGTTCCAGCAGCCGGGCCATCGCGCTCTCCCCGCCCAGCTGGGTGTAGTCGCCGTGCTCGATGAGCCTCCTGCTCGCCTTCCTGCCGAGGATGTCGGCGAAGCCCTCCAGCCGCAGCGCGCCGCCGGGGGTGTCGAGCGGGCCGGTGATGGTGGCGATCCGCCTGCGGCCCCGCTCGACCAGGTAGCGCGTCATCTGCCGGGCGCCCTCGCGGTCGTCCGCCGCCGCGTAGGGGATCACGTTCTCCCTGCCGATGACCGCCCCCTGGGCGACGGCGGCCACACCGATGTCCACCAGCGCGTCCACCAGCCTGTCGCCCGCGTGGGTGGAGACCAGGAAGACCCCGTCGGCGTGGCCGCCGCGCAGGTAGCGGACCACCCGGTCGCGGTCGCCGTCGTTCCCGGCGATCATCATCACCAGCGATATGTCCCGCTCGGCGAGCCGCCGGGTGGCGGTGCGCAGCAGCACGCTGTAGTTGGGGTCCTCGAACAGTCGCTCCTGCGGCTCCGACAGGACCATCACCACCGAACCGGTCCGCTGGGTGACCAGGCTGCGGGCGGCCCGGTTGAGCACGTAGCCGGTCTCGGCGATGGCCCGCTTGACCGCAGCGTGCGCCGCGGGGCTGACGTACCGGTCGTCGTTGAGCACCCGGGAGACCGTTCCCCGGGAGACCCCCGCCACCGCCGCGACGTCATGGATGGTCGGACGCTTCGCCATGCTCCCATTTTCCCCTCGACCGGCCGCGTACCGGACCCACCCAGGCCCGGTCGGGCCCGGCCACTAGCCTTTCACGGCCCCGCCGGCCAGGTCGGTCCGCCAGTAGCGCTGCATGGTGAGGAAGAGCGCGATCAGCGGGATGATCGACAGCAGGGTGCCGGTGAGGATCAGGTTGTACAGGGAGGGCTGGTTGGCACCGGCCGCGAGCAGCGTGTAGAGCCCGACGGTCAGCGGGAACCTCTGGTCGTCGCCCAGCATGATGAACGGCAGCAGGAAGTTGTTCCAGATCGCGACGAACTGGAACAGGAAGATGGTCACCATGCCCGGGATCATGAGGGGCAGCGCCACCCGGCGCAGCAGCAGCCAGTGCCCGGCGCCGTCGATGCGCCCGGCCTCCAGCAGGGCGTCGGGGACGGCGGCGGTGGCGTAGATGCGCGCCAGATAGATGCTGTACGGGTGCAGGATCTGCGGGAGCAGGACCGACCAGTAGGTGTCGGCGAGCCCGATCCGGGAGAAGAGCAGGTACTGCGGGATGGCCAGCACCACGGCGGGCACCAGGATGCCGCCGATCAGCAGGTTGAAGATCAGGTTCCGGCCCCGGAAGCGGTACTTGGCCAGCGTGTAGCCGGAGACCGCGGAGACGGCGGTGGAGAGCAGGGCGCCGCCGCCGGCGTACAGCAGCGTGTTGAGCATCCACAGCCAGAACACGCCGTCGCGGTAGGCGGCCAGGTCGGCGAGGTTGGCGAGCAGCCCGGTGCCGGGGGCGAAGGTCGAGGTGGAGAAGAGCTCCGCCTTCGACTTGGTGGCGGCCACCAGCACCCAGCTGACCGGCAGCAGGCAGTAGAGCGCGCCCAGCAGCAGGATCGCGGTCGGTGCGATCCCGTACGGGCGGCGTCGCGTGGCCGCCCTCCGGCGTCCCCTCGCGGTGAGGGTCGTGGTGGCCATCAGCTCTCCCCGAAGGCGCGGTCGCGGACGACGCGCAGGAAACCAAAGGACAGGACGAGGGAGATCGCCGCGATGACGATCGAGGTGGCGGCGGCCGAGTAGAGGTCGCCGGTGACGAAGGCGTCGCGGTAGACCTTCATGAGCGGGCTCCAGGTCGAGCTGATCGTGTTGGTCAGCGGCCGCAGCGTGGTCGGCTCGGTGAACACCTGGATCGTGGCGATGATGGAGAACACGGTGGTCAGGATGATCGCGGGCAGCAGGATCGGGATCTTGATCCGCAGCGCTATCTGGATCTCGCTCGCCCCGTCGATCCTGGCGGCCTCGTAGTAGGTCCTGGGTACGGCGCGCAGGGCGGTGTAGAGCACCAGCATGTTGAAGCCGACGCCGCCCCAGACCGCGATGTTCGCCATGGAGAGAACCACGGTGCCCGAGCCGAGCAGGTCGACGTCGAGCACCTGGCGGATCGGGCTGAGGGTCGGCAGGTAGAGGAAGCCCCACAGCAGGGTGGCGGCCACCCCGGGCACCGCGTACGGCAGGAAGACGGCGACCCTGGAGAAGCGCGCGAGCCGCACGTGCGCCGAGTCCAGCAGCAGCGCGAAGAGCAGGGCGAGCCCGAGCATGACGACGAGCACCAGCAGGCCGTAGCCGAGGACGCGCAGCCAGCCGGCCCACAACTCGCCGTCGGCGAGCGTCGCGGTGTAGTTGTCGAGGCCGGCGAAGACCTCGCGGCGCGAGCCCTTGCCCAGGCCGAGCCCGGAGACCTTGGTGCGCCGCAGGCTGAGGTAGGCCGTGTAGCCGATGGGGACGGCCATGAAGAGCGTGAACAGCGCCATGGCCGGTGCGAGGAAGAGGTAGGGGACGGCGCTCGCGGTGCGGGCGCCGCCGGGACGTCGGGTCATCGGGGTCATCGGGGTCATTGGGCGAGCTGGAATCCGGACTTCTGCATGTCGGCGACCGTCGCCTCCTGCATCTTGCCGATGGCGTCGGAGAACGCGGACTTGTCCTGTACGGCCTTGTCGAAGGCGTCCTTGAAGGCGTTGTACGTCACGTTGACGTTCGGCCCGAAGGTGAAGCCCCGCGCGGTGGCGGAGATCGCGGCGGCCTGCTGCCAGAAGTCGGGCTGGTTGGAGAAGTAGTCGGGGGCCTCGCCGAGCATGGTGCCGCCCTTGGCGGCGGCCGGGTAGACCGCGCCCTCCTTGACGAGCAGGCCGAGCGCCTCGGGGTCGGTGTTGAGCCAGGTCGCGAACTTCGCGGCGGCGGCCCGGTTGGGGGATTTGGCGGCGACCGCGGTGGAGGAGCCGCCCCAGAAGCCGCTGGCGTTCTCGCCGGCGCTCCACTGCGGCAGCGGGGCGATCGCCCACCTGCCCTTGGCCTTGGGGGCGTTGCTGGACAGCACACCCGGCGCCCAGACGGCCGAGGGCCAGGTCAGCAGCTTGCCGTCGTTGAGCGCCTTGTTCCACTCGGGGGTGAAGTACGGCTGGTCGTCGATGGCGCCCTCGGCGACGAGGCCGCCCCAGTAGTCGGCGACCTTCCTGGTGGCGTCGTCGTTGACCGCGACCTTCCAGGACTCGCCGCTGATCGACCACCACTGGGCGCCGGCCTGCTGGGCGAGGCCGACGAAGGCGCCGGGGTCCTTGCTGGAGAAGGTGCCCAGGAAGACCTTGGGGTCCTTCTTGCGTACGGTGCGGGCGGCCTCGGCGTACTCGTCCCATGTCTTGGGGACCTCGATGCCGTACTTGTCGAACAGGTCCTGGCGGTAGTAGAGCATCATCGGGCCGCTGTCCTGGGGAAGCGCGTAGACGGCGTCGGTGCCGAGCGTGACCAGCCCCCAGATGCCCGCGCCGAACTCGCCCTTCGCCTGCGCCACGTCGCCGGAGAGGTCGGCCACCGCGTCGGCGGCGACGAAGGAGGGCAGCATCTGGTACTCGGCCTGGACCAGGTCAGGGGGGTTTCCCGCCTTGGCCGCGGTCAGGAACTTGGCGGCCGCGTCGTCGCCGCCGGCCTGCTTGCTGACCGTGACCTGGATGTCGGGGTTGGCGCTGTTCCAGGCCGCCGCGATCTTGTCCATGTTGGGAACCCATGTCCAGTAGGTGAGCTTGACCGGCCCTGCGGGGGCCGAGCTCTGCGCGACCGGGGCGGCCGGCTCCTGGGCGGCGCCGGAACATCCGGCGGCCAGGGTGGCGGCGAGAGCCGCGGCCGCCACTGCGAGCCGGTTTCTCTGCATGCGTTCCTCCGTGTCAGGGATGCCGTGTCGGGGGGGTGCTGTATCGGGGGCTGTGCCGGGGGTGCTGTATCGCGGGGTGTCGCGCCGGGGCTCGGGGGCCTGCCATGCGGACATCTCTGTGAACGTTCACAGACTGAAATCCGAGGTGTCGCCCTGTCAATGCTCGTTACGCTCTTGTTAATCGCCTGTCCGTGCCGGTGTTCCTGCGGCGACTCTTCCCTGGGTGTCGGGTTTCGATTACTGTGCACGTTCACAGAGATGAGCCAAGGGGGAGCAGTTGCCTGGATATCCCGTCCTGCCGGAGGGCATCGCGTACGGAGGGGACTACAACCCCGAGCAGTGGCCGGAGGAGGTCTGGCACGAGGACGTCCGGTTGATGCGCGAGGCCGGGGTGAACCTGGTCAGCCTCGGCATCTTCGGCTGGAGCCTGCTGGAGCCGGAAGAAGGGGTCTACGACTTCGGCCGGCTGGATCGGATCATCGACCTGCTCGGCTCCTCGGGCATCAGGGTCGACCTCGCGACACCGACCTCCTCCCCGCCCACCTGGTTTCGGGCCGCCCACCCGAGCAGCCACCTGGTCGACCGCGCGGGCCATGTCATCGCCGGAGGCTCCCGGCACAGCTTCTGCCCCAGCTCCCCGGAGTACGCCGCCGCCTCGGAACGGATCGCCGGCCGGCTCGCCGCCCGCTACGCCGGGCACCGGGCGGTCGTCATGTGGCACGTCCACAACGAGTACGGCTGGGCGAACGCGCGCTGCTACTGCGAGACCTCGGCGGAGGCGTTCCGCGACTGGCTGCGCGAGCGGCACGGGGACGTGGCGGCGCTCAACGCGGCGTGGGGGACCACGTTCTGGGGGCTGACCTACGGCTCGTTCGACGAGGTGGAACCCCCGAGGCTCGCACCGGTCGGCCAGCTGACGGCCCTGCAGCTCGACTACGCGCGCTTCTCCGTCGACGCGCACATCGCCAACTTCCGCCGCGAGCGCGACGCCATCCGCCGCTTCAGCGACCTGCCGGTCACCACCAACTTCATGATCCCCAACTGCGAGCCGATGGACTACTGGCGGTGGGCGGGTGAGGTGGACGTCGTCTCCAACGACCACTACCTCGACGCCGGGCGGGCCGAGGGCCACATCGAGCTCGCCATGGCGGCGGACCTCACCCGCTCGGTGGCGGGCGGCCGGCCGTGGATGCTCATGGAGCACTCCACCGGCGCCGTCAACTGGCAGCCGCGCAACCTCGCCAAGCGGCCGGGGGAGATGCGGCGCAACAGCCTCGCCCACGTCGCCAGGGGATCGGACTCGGTGCTCTTCTTCCAGTGGCGTGCCTCCCGCTACGGCGCGGAGAAGTTCCACTCGGCGATGCTGCCGCACGCCGGGACCGACTCCGAGCTCTGGCGCGACGTGGTCGCCCTCGGCGCCGAGCTGCGCGAGCTGGCGCCGGTGCGCGGCTCCCGCATCGAGGCCGAGGTCGCGCTGGTGTGGGACTGGGAGTCGTACTGGGCGCTCGAACTGGAGTGGCGGCCCTCGGTGGACCTGAGGTTCCGCGAGCGGGTGGAGGCGTACTACGAGGCGCTCTGGCGCGAGCACGTCACCGTCGACTTCGTCCACCCCGCGGCCGACCTCTCGGCGTACCGAATGGTCGTCGTGCCGAGCTCCTACCTGCTCACCGAGGCCGCGGGCAAGAACCTGCACCGCCACGTGGAGGCCGGGGGCCACCTGGTCGTCTCCTGCTTCTCCGGGATCGTCGACGAGAACGACACGATCCACCCCGGTGCCTACCCCGGCGTGCTGCGCGACGTGCTCGGCCTGTCGGTGGAGGAGTTCCACCCGCTGCCGGAGAACGGCACGGTCGCCGTCGGCGACGACGGGCTGACCGGCCGGATCTGGTCCGAGCGGGTCCGCCTCGCCGGAGCGCGTACCGTGCGCGCCTTCACCGGCGGACCGGACGCGGGCCACCCCGCGGTGACCCGCCACGAGCTGGGAGCGGGCACCGCCTGGTACGTCGCCACGGCCCTCGACCCCCGCGTGGGCCAGGACACGGACGGAGACCTGCGCGCGATCCTCCGCGCGGTCCTCGACGCCGCGGGTGTGTCCCGCCCGCGCGGCCTGCCCGACACCCTCGAACTCCTGCGGCGGGGCCGCCACCTCTTCCTGGTCAACCACGGCGACGAGCCGGTCACCGTCCCTGGGGTGAGCGGGACCGGGGTTCTCGACGGTGCCGAGCACGCGGGTTCGGCGACGGTACCGGCCGGCGGCGTCACCGTCGTCGAGCTGGCACCGGACGCATGAGCTCCCCCGGTGCCGTGCCGGCCACCTGACCGCGGCACGTCACCGGGGGTCTTCGGGGGTTGTCCGCACCACTCCATCCCAGAGCGAGGACAGATGAAGAAGATCCTGGTGGCGCTGCTGCTCTGCGCCGCCGCAACGCTCACCCCCCTGGCGGCCCTGGCCGCCTCGACGGTCACCAACGGCGGCTTCGAGACGGGAAGCCCGACCTCCACGCCGACCGGCTGGAGCACCACCGTCGGCAGCGGTTCCGCCGCCGCCGACTTCACCGAGGCGGGCGGCCACGCCGGCTCCTACCGCCTGTCCCACTGGGCCTCCGGCGCGTACACCGTCGAGACCCACCAGACACTGACCGGCCTGACCGCCGGCACCTACACGCTCCGGGCCTGGGTCAGGTCGGGGGCCGCGAGCCAGAGCTGGATCGCGCTGCGAAACTGCGGTCCCGCCGAGAGGAGGACCTACCTGCCGGTCAGCTCGTCCGAATGGATCCAGATCGCGGTCACCCAGACCGTGACGGGCGGGCAGTGCACGGTGAGCCTCGGCTCCGCCGCCGCGGCGGGCGGCTGGGCCAACTTCGACGACGTCACCTTCGCCGCGGGGTCGGCGACGCTGGCGATCAAGGGCGCCGACACCTCCAGCCTGCCCAAGTCCGAGGCCCTCGGCGGGAAGTACTACAGCGCCACCGGCGCGCAGGGTGACGCGCTGGCCATCATGCGCTCGGCCGGGCTCAACTACGTCCGGCTGAAGGTCTGGGTCAACGCGGCCGACGGCTACAACGACAAGGCGCACGTGCTGGCCCTGGCGCGGCGGATCAAGGCCCAGGGCATGGGGCTGCTGATCGACTTCCACTACTCCGACACCTGGGCCGACCCCGGCAAGCAGTACAAGCCCGCCGCGTGGGCGGGGTACACGCTCGCCCAGCTCAAGACCGCCGTCTACAACCACACCTATGACGTGCTGAACGCGCTGAAGGCACAGGGCACGACCGCCGACATGGTCCAGGTCGGAAACGAGATCAACGACGGCATGCTCTGGGAGGAGGGCCGCAGCTCCAACTTCGGCAACCTCGCCCAGCTCCTCAACTCCGGCCACAGCGCGGTCAAGGCGGTCTCCGGCTCGACCAGGGTCGTGCTGCACGTGGCCGAGGGGGGCAACAACTCGCTCTTCCGCTGGTGGTTCGACAGCGCCGCCGCCCACGGCGTGAAGTACGACGTGATCGGCGTCTCCTACTACTCCTACTGGCACGGCACGCTCGGCGCGCTGCAGACCAACCTCAACGACATCGCCTCCAGGTACGGCAAGCCGGTCCTGGTCGTCGAGACCGCCTACCCCTTCACCACGGGCAACGACGACGGCCTCACCAACATCATCACCGCGGCGACGCCGTACCCCGGCTACCCGGCCTCCGCCGCGGGCCAGTCGGCGATGCTGCGCGACGTGATGAGCGTGGTGCAGGCCGTGCCGAACGGCCGGGGGCTGGGCGTCGTCTACTGGGAGCCGACCTGGACCGCGGTGCGCGGCAACGGCTGGGACCCGGCCGACGCGTCCTCGGGCAACGGGTGGGAGAACCAGGCACTGTTCGACTTCTCCGACAGGGCGCTGCCCGCGCTCACCCAGTTCACCCACCAGTGATACGTACGGCTCCCGCGGACGATGCCCGCGGGAGCCGTTGGAGGTGTTCCGTCTCAGGCCCTGACGGGCCCGCGCCAGGTCCGGGTCAGGGGCAGACCTGGAGCAGTCCGGATCAGACCGAGATCCGGCCGGCGCCGGCGCCGCCGGTCACGATCGACTTGACGCTGGAGGCGGTGTCGAGCGAGTAGGAGTAGGGGATGGCGGCGACGCTGCCGCCCGCGTCCCCGGCACCGGAGTTGACGAAGTGGTTGTTGCGGGCGACCAGGTTGGCGGCGGGAGAGGAGCCCTCGCCGCGGTGGTAGGGGTCGGGGGTGTTCTCGAAGTAGTTGCCCTCGACCAGGACGCCGGCGTTCTTCGTGGACGCCACGCCGTACCCGCCGCCGCTGCCGACGTTGCCGTAGTAGTTGTTGTAGACGTGCACCGGGTTGCCGAAGCGGACCCGCGGGTGGCGCTGGTTGGTGCCGTCGAACCAGTTGTGGTGATAGGTGACGCGCAGCTTGCCGGTGTCCTCACTGGCGTTGCCGTCGTCATGGCCGAGCAGCATGGTCTTGTCGTGGCTGGAGACCCGGTTCCAGGAGATCGTGACGTAGTCGCTGGCGCGCTTGACGTCCACGGCTCCGTCGTAGCCGTTGCTGAAGGAGTTGTGGTCGATCCAGACCCGGGTGGAGTACTGGACCTGGATGCCGTCGTCGTTCCAGTTGCGGAAGGTCAGGTTGCGGACGATGACGTTGGACGCCTCGGAGATGTTGAAACCGCAGCCGGAGATGACGGCGCCGGAGTTGCCGAGGATCGTCTTGTTGGAGGTGACCTTGAGCATCCCGGAGCAGGAGATCGTGCCCGACACCCGGATGACCGCCGCGCCGCTCGCCGAGAGCGCGCTGGTCAGCGCGGAGGCGCTGCTGACCGTGGTCGCCGGGGTGGTGCCGCCGCCGGTGGTGCCGCCGCCCTGGGTCGCCCAGCCGACCAGGCCGGTCTGGCCGCTCGGCGGAGGCGTCGTGGGAGTGGAGGTGGGGGTGACGGTCGGCGTCGGGTTCGAGCCGCCCGCGGGGACGAGCCGCCACTGCTTGGTCGCCACCGAGTCGCAGGAGTTCTGCTGTACGAGGGCGCCGGAGGAGGTGGAGTTGTCGGCGGTGTTGAGGCACTTGCCGCTGCCTGCGTTGACCACCCGGTAGTTCGACCCCGACTCGGTCAGGTTCCAGGTCTGGGAGGACGCGCCCGAACAGCTCTCCTGCTGGACGGCCTTGCCGGCGGAGGTACTGGCGTCCTTGACGCCCGCGCACCTGCCGCTGTGTGTGGCCTTGAGCTGGGTGCTGCCCCCGGACACGGCCCAGGTCTGCCCGGCGCCGCCGCAGCCGCTCTGGGTGAGCTGGACGCCGTCGGACGAGCTGCCGCCCGGAACGGTCAGGCAGAGGCCACTGCCGTCGTTCACCAGTGTGTAGTTTCCCGCGGCGGGAGCGGCGGCCGCGGCGGCGGAGACGCCCGCCACCGTTCCCGACAGGGCCAGGGCCGCGGCGGCGATGACCGCACCGGCCGTTTTCCTGTTGAATCTGTACAGCACAGTTGAGCTCCTTGCTGGTCCGGCAGGCCGGCGCGGCCTGCGTTTCGGAGTCCCCCCAGCGAGCACTCGCCGTTCACATATGCGATCCGCGGACATGTGAGCGAACAATCCACAAGCTAGGTAAGCGCTTTCCCGCTGTCAACCCGCCGGTGAAACTTTCATGACTGACGCTGTTGCCGGGCCGCTCGCCATCACGTTCCGTGACCGGCGGAGAAGGTGACGGCGCCCGGATGTCCTTTGGATCTTCCGCCTATCGCGGTCGGCCGGACCCCGCCTCGGTGTCGTCGCCGGTCACGGCGGCCTCGGGGGCAGGGCTTAGGGGCAGGGCCTAGTCGACCTCGGCGCTCCCGTTGACGCGGAGCTTGCGGCGGGCACGCTCGTAGAAGCTCGTGGTGCCGAGCCGGACCACCCACGCGGCGGCGCGCATCGCGGTGACGGTGAGCTCGTCCCCCGGCGACAGGTGCGCGCCCACCGCGCCGTCCACCTCCAGGGCCAGCCGGCCGCTCGCCGACAGCAGGCCGAGCACGACCCGCTCGTCCGCCGACAGCACGAGGGCCCGGTTGAACGACGAGTGCGCCGCGGCCGGGACCACGAGGAAGGCCTCGACCGTCGGCGACACGATGGGGCCGCCCGCGGAGAAGCTGTAGGCGGTCGACCCGGTGGGGGTCGCGACGATCACCGCGTCGGCCGCGTAACGCACGAAGGGATGCCCCTCCACGGTGATCGACATCGCGGACAGCCCGTGGCCCGGTATCCGCACCAGGGCGATGTCGTTGAACGCGGTCACCGAGGTGCCGTCGGGCAGGGTGGCCCGCACCGCCATCCGGGGTTCGACCGTGTAGGCGTTGTCGTCGATGGCCGACAGCGCGAAGGGCAGCTCTTCGACGTCGATCTCGGCGAGGAACCCCAGCTTGCCGAGGTTGACGCCGAGGATCGGAGTCCGCCGCCCCGAGATGAGCCGCATGGTGCGCAGCATCGTGCCGTCGCCGCCGAGGCTGACGAGCAGGTCGGCGCGGTCGACCAGGGTGGCGCCGTCGACGGACACCGCGCTGCAGTCGATGCGCCCGACCTCGTCGGGCAGCCCGAGCACCGTGACGCTGCGGGCGCGGGCCCACTCCACGATCGTGTCGATGGCCACCTTCGAATCGCGCTGCGGGTGCAGAACCAGCCCCACGGTCTTGACCATCCCCATGGCTCACACTGTACGGCGATTCGCCGTCGGTCCCGCGCGGTGAAACCCCGGCGCGCTGCCACCCGCCCGCGGCCCGGTGCTCGCCGGGGCCCGGGGGAACAGGGGGTGTTCCAAACTGAACACACAGTGAAATGCCAGGAAAGATGGGTAGCCTGCCTGGGCATGAAGTGGCAGCGTAAGGCCAACGACGCCCTTGTCAGGCTTACCGGATTCCAGCTTAACCGGGTAGGAAAAATCGGTTCGTCGGCGGATGCGGGGGCCCCGGCCGCGGAGGAGCCGTTCGGTCCGCCCGCCGACCCGAAAGTCGACCGGCTGCTGGTGGCGCCGGTCTTCGTCCTCTCGCCGGTGAGGTCCGGCTCCACGCTCCTGCGGGCGATGCTCAACGCCCACTCCATGCTGCACGCCCCGCACGAGCCGCACGTGCGGAGGCTGAGGGTGGAGTTCGGCACCTCGCTGGCGGAGCGGGCGATGAAGGCGCTCGGCCACAACCGGGCCGACCTGGAACACCTGCTGTGGGATCGGGTGCTCCACCGCGAGCTGGTCAGGAGCGGCAAGACGTTCTTCGTGGACAAGACACCGGCCAATGCCTTCGCCTACCGGCGCGTCGCCGCGTGCTGGCCGGACGCCAGATTCGTCTTCCTGCTGCGCCACCCGGCGTCCATCGCCAGGTCGTGGTACGAGGCGGGGGCGGGCAGGCGGACGCCGGAGGAGGCGGCACTCGACGCCCTGCGTTACATGAAGGCGGTGCAGCGGGCGCGGGGGGCACTCAGCGGGTGCACCGTGCGTTACGAGGACCTGACCGCCGACCCCGAGGCCGAGGCACGCCGCGTCTGCGACTTTCTGGGAGTTCCCTGGGAGCCGGAGATGCTGGCCTACGGCGAGCAGACCGTGCTGGAGAAGGGGCTCGGCGACTGGAAGGACAAGATCCGGTCGGGGCGGGTGCAGCCCGGGCGCGACCTGCCGGGGCCGGAGGAGATACCCGACTCGCTCCGGCCGATGTGCGAGAGCTGGGGATATCTGCCGCCCGTCCCGGAGCCCACATGACGGCGCCGGAGACCACGAGGATCCGCTACCTGCTGCTGCACGCGTACGGCATGGGCGGGACGATCCGCACGGTGATCAACCAGGCGAACGCGATGGCCGCGGCCGGCCATGAGGTCGAGATCGTCAGCGTGGTACGGCGGAAGGAGAGACCCCAGTTCGAGATCGACCCGCGCATCCGTCTCCTGACGCTGTCGGACCAGCGTGAGGGCAGGCCCGTCGACTCCATGGGGCGGCGGGTGTGGCGGTGGATCCGAGGCAGGATCGTGCCCGCCGGCGAGTTCGCGGCCTCCTACTTCACCGAACGCGTGGAGCGGGCCGTCATCGACTACGTCTCCGCGCTCACCGGCGGCGTCCTGGTGACCACCCGCCCCGCCCTGAACCTCATCTCGGCCCGCCGTGCTCCCGCGAGCGTCGTCAAGGTCGGGCAGGAGCACATGAACCTGGCCACCCACTCCGAGGCGGTCCGCTCGGAGATCGGCCGCCATTACGGCAAGCTGGACGCGGTGGTCGTGCTCACCGAGACCGACAGGAGGGAGTACCAGGCGCTCCTGCCCGCCACGCGCGTCGAGCGCGTCCCCAACGCGGTCTCCTCCGTGCGCCGGACACCCTCCAGGAAAGACGACAGGCTCGTGGTCGCGGCCGGGCGGCTGGTCGGGCAGAAGGGCTTCGACCTGCTGATTCCCGCGTTCCGGCAGGTTGTGGACCGTCACCCGGACTGGCGGCTGCGCATCTACGGCACCGGCAAGAAGAAGGGGCAGTTGCGCGCGCTCCTGAAGGAGCACCGGCTGGGGGACAACGTCACCCTGATGGGACGGACCGATCGTCTCGACGAGGAACTGGCCAGGGCCTCCTTCTACGTCCTCAGCTCGCGGTTCGAGGGGTTGCCGATGGTGATGATCGAGGCGATGACCCACGGGCTGCCCGTGGTGGCCTTCGACTGCCCGACCGGCCCGGCCGACGTGCTCACCCCCGAGGTCGACGGGCTGCTCGTCCCTCCCCGCGACATCGACGCGTTGGCGGCGGCGATGGTCCGGCTCATCGAGGACGGGGAACTGCGGCGGCGGATGGGAGCGGCCGCGGCCGTCGCCGCGCACGACTACACCCCCGAAGCGGTCATGCCGCGCTGGGAGAAACTGTTCGCCGAACTGCTGGACCGGGGACCGAAACAGTCAGGCTGACCTGATCCGCTGGCTTCCCTCGCTTCTCGTGAGTTTAGCGAAAAATCCATTCTTTAGTGCCTGCCGGCGCCCTGCTGCGAGGGTGCCTGCGGGATGAAGGTGACCTCCGTGCCGCGGGCCCTGTCAATCGTGGGTGCTTCCTGGCATTTTCCCTGTTCTGTTGGTGAATGACGGGTGCGTGGCTGAGATGAGAAATATCAGCCGGCCTGGCAGGCGGGGGAATCGAGGCGGATCCGCGGCCTGCCGGGACCCTGGTGCGGGCCTGGGCGGCGTCGAGAATAAGACATTCAATATTTTTCGGGCATTTGACGATGGAGTCTTTGTTTATTGTTGGCTCGATCGTATTCAATGCTTGACAATATATTTAAGGGCAACCCAAAATTGAGGCGTCCATGATGGCGGGTCGAATTCGGATCCGCGCATCGGGAGGTCAGCATTTTGCCGTTTCTGTCGCGGTTGACTGACGTTTCCTCCTGGTTGATTCATGTCTTCGCTTCCCCTGTTGGTACGAGCACGGATCGGTGGTGTGTGTTGTGACGGAGTTCGAGGCTGGCCGGTCGCAGCTGAGTCTGAGTACGGACGCCGCGCGTAACCTGGCGACGACGACCAAGTCGACTCCCCAGATGCAGGAGATCACCTCGCGGTGGCTGCTGCGGATGCTTCCCTGGACGCAGGTGTCGGGTGGCACCTACCGCGTCAACCGGAGGCTGACCTACACGATCGGCGACGGGCGGGTGAGCTTCACCAACGCCGGATCGCAGGTGGCGGTCATCCCCGCCGAGCTGTGCGAGCTGCCCCTGCTGCGCGGGTTCGACGACTCCGACACCCTCGACGCGCTGGCGGGCCGGTTCGTCCAGCGGGAGTTCCGGGCCGGTGACGTGCTCGCGGAGTCGGGGCAGCCGGCCGACGAGGTGGTGCTCATCGCGCACGGCAAGGTCAACAAGGTCGGCACCGGGCCGTACGGCGACGAGATCGTGCTGACGGTGCTGGCCGCGGGTGACCACTTCGGCGACGAGACGCTGGTCGGCACGGACGGCGAGTGGTCGTTCACCGCGAGGGCGGTCACCAGCGGCACGGCGATGGTCCTGCCCCGGCACGCGTTCCTGGAGCTGGCCGAGCGTTCCGAGGAGCTCCAGGCCCATCTGCGGCGGCGGGAGACCGCCACCAGCGGGCCGCAGAACAAGTACGGCGAGGCCGCCGTCGAGGTGGCCGCCGGGCATGCGGGAGAGGCCGACCTGCCGGGCACGTTCGTCGACTACGAGCTCAGCCCGCGCGAGTACCAGCTGAGCGTCGCGCAGACGGTCCTGCGGGTGCACAGCCGGGTGGCCGACCTCTACAACGACCCGATGGACCAGGTCGAGCAGCAGCTCCGGCTGACGATCGAGGTGCTGCGCGAGCGGCAGGAGCACGAGCTGATCAACAACCGCGAGTTCGGGCTGCTGCACAACGCCGACCTCAAGCAGCGGATTCACACCCGCAGCGGGCCGCCCACCCCCGACGACCTCGACGAGCTGCTCAGCCGCCGCCGGAGCACGAGCTTCTTCCTGGCACACCCGCACGCCATCGCCGCCTTCGGCCGCGAGTGCAACGCGCGCGGGCTCTACCCGCAGGGCGTCGACGTCGGCGGTAGCGGAGTGCCCGCCTGGCGTGGCGTCCCCATCTTCTCCTGCAGCAAGATCCCCATCACCGGCACCCGCACCACGTCGATCCTGGCCCTGCGCGTCGGCGAGGACAACCAGGGCGTCATCGGCCTGCACCAGACCGGCATCCCCGACGAGTACCAGCCCAGCCTGTCGGTCCGGTTCATGGGCATCAGCGAGAAGGCGATCATCTCCTACCTGGTCAGCGCCTACTACTCCGCGGCCGTCCTGGTGCCCGACGCGCTCGGCATCCTGGAAGACGTCGAGATCGGCCACTGAGGCCGGAGTCTCCGGTCCTGACGGACGCGTTTCCCGCGGGCCCGCCCGGGCCCGGCACCTCGGCCGTTCTGGCCGCATCGCTTCTTGGAACGGCCGAGTTAGGAAGAGCAAGGATGACGACCACTGAGATGAGGACGGACGGGCGGTCCGCGGACGAGGTGCTCACCTGGAGCCGGAACATGGTCGAGGCGACCCTGCGCCCGGCGATCGACAAGCTGTCGGCCCCGATGAGGCGCATCGCCGGTTATCACTTCGGCTGGTGGGACGAGCAGGGCCGGCCGTCCGCGACCGGTGGGGGCAAGGCGCTCCGTCCCGCGCTGGCCCTGCTGTCGGCCGAGGCCGTCGGGGGTGCCGCGGCCCTGGCGCTTCGACCGGCGGCGGCGGTCGAGCTGGTGCACGACTTCTCCCTGCTGCACGACGACGTGATGGACGGTGACCGGACCCGCCGTCACCGTCCCACGGCCTGGGCCGTCTTCGGTGTCAGCCCGGCCATCCTGGCCGGTGACGCGCTGCTGACGCTGGCCTTCGACGTGCTCGCGACCGGCGGGCACGCGATCACCGCCGAGGCGACCCGGGTCTTCGGCACCGCGGTTCAGGAACTGCTTGAGGGCCAGAGCGCGGACGTCGCGTTCGAGGAACGTCACGACGTCGGGCCGGCCGAGTGCCTGGGCATGGCGGCCGGCAAGACCGGTGCCCTGCTGGGGTGCGCCTGCGGGCTCGGCGCCCTGTTCGGGGGTGGCGGCCCAGAGCAGGTCGAGCATTTCACCGCCTTCGGCAGGGACCTGGGGTTGGCGTTCCAGCTCGTCGACGACCTGCTGGGCATCTGGGGAGATCCCGAGGTGACAGGCAAGCCGGCCCACTCGGATCTGCGTAGCCGGAAGAAGTCCATCCCGGTCGTCGCCGCCCTGACCTCGGGCACCCCTGCCGGACATGAGCTGGCCGGTCTCTACCACCGGGAGCGGCCGCTCTCCGGCACCGACCTGGTCCGCGCGGCCGAACTCGTCGAGACCGCGGGTGGGCGGGCCTGGACCCAGCTGGAAGCCGATGAGCTGCTCGCGCGGGCACTGCGTCACCTGGGGGCCGCGGGCGCGCTGCCCCGGCCCGCCGCCGAGCTGGCCGCACTCGCCCGTCTCGTCACCCGCCGCGACCGCTGATCGAAACCGTCACGTGACCGTGCCGGAGCCGTGCCACGGTTCCGGCACGGTCGTGGCCGCCGGTCGGCGCCGCTACCGGGCGGCTTCCCTCCGGTCGTCGTGCCCGCTCACCTGCTCAGGAGGTGGGGGGATCAACCGGTGACACCACTCACAGACCACGGGCCGGGCCGGCACCGTCAGGAGACGACGGCGGAGGCCCGGGTCGCCCCGGGCCTCCGCGTCGACTGCCGTCAGCTGGGACTACCGGCGGTAGTAGTGGCTGTACACGCGTACCCGGTCGGACCGGCTCCTGCTCTCGGAGAGGTCGTCGGTCCCGTCGAAGATCGCGCGGTACTCACCGCTCTTGGTGGCGCGGGCCTTGGCACGGAACGTGCCCTTCCAGCCGGTGTCGGCGGAGGTCACGAACTTCCAGGCGCTGGAGCCGCGCTTGCGGAAGTAGATCTCCACCTCCTCGCCCCGCACGTCCTTCCAGCTGCGGTCGTTGACCTGGAGGCGACCGGTGAAGTAGACCCAGCGGCCCTTGCGGACGGACTCGGGACTGGCGGAGAACCGGTAGACGCGGGTCTCGGCCTTCTCCTTCTTCTCGTGCTTGACGGAGAAGTTGACCTCGTCGGTGACCTTCTTGCCGTCCTTGTCGTACGCGTCGGCGATGGCGACCCAGCGGCCCTCGAAGTCGGAGGCGTCGAAGCTGGTCGTGAAACGCCACAGGTCGCCCTGGTGGAAGATCCGGGGCTCGCGCGCGTCCTGGGTGCGCAGCTGGTCGGAGACCGGCTTGAGGCGCAGTTCGACGCGCTCGGCCTCGGTGGTGCGGACCTCGATGGTGACCCTCGTGTCGTCGTCACCCTGCACGACGACCGGATTGGGGTTGACGCTGTCGATGCGCACACTGAGGGCGGCTCGCTCCGCGGAGGCCGTTCCGGCGGACATGAGCAGCGAGCCGCTCACGGCTGCGGACAGCAGGCCGATGGCGATTCGTTTCATCAAGATTATTTCCTTTTCTCCCCGTTGGCGTAGGCGGTCGGGAGTGACCGTCTCCTCCCCATAAGACGGCTCAGAAGTAAGTGATGTTGCCCAAAGTCCCAAAAAAAGTAGCTTTAAGTCTCCGTAAGGTAATGTTTCTCGGCGGGAATGGGCAGGTCAATGGCCGGTCGCCGCCGCCAGAAAAGTTTTTTCCACAAAAAGAGATATGTCCGATTTGCCGGGAATAAAGGCTGGGGTGGCGTGCGGTGCCCGCTCGGGGTGGCTCGACGCTAGATCGGACATATCGGACATGACGTCGCGGCCGCCGAGGGCGGATAACGTTTACGCATGAGTGCCACCATCGTCGCCAAGGATCTGGCCGCCGGACACGGCGACCGAGCGCTTTTCACCGGGCTCGACCTGGTGGTCGCCCCGGGCGACGTCGTCGGCCTGGTCGGGGTGAACGGCGCGGGGAAGTCCACCCTGATGCGGATCCTCGCCGGGCTGCTGCCTCCCGAGCACGGCTCCGTACGGCTCAGCCCGCCCTCGGCGTCGGTCGGCTACCTGCCGCAGGAGCGCGAGCGCCGGGCGGACGAGACGGTCGCGGGCTTCCTGGCCCGCCGCACCGGGGTGGCCGCCGCGCAGCGCGCGCTGGACGCCGCGACCCAGGGGCTGGTCGAGGGCCGTCCGGGTGCCGACGACGAGTACGCCGCGGGTCTGGAGCGCTGGCTGGCCCTGGGCGGTGCCGACCTGGAGGACCGCGCGGGGGAGGTGGTCGCCGAACTCGGCCTCGCCGTGGAGCTCGACCGGCCGATGACGGCGCTCTCCGGGGGGCAGGCGGCGCGGGCGGGCATGGCCTCCCTGCTGCTCAGCCGCTACGACGTCTTCCTGCTGGACGAGCCCACCAACGATCTCGACCTGGAGGGGCTGGAGCGGCTCGAACGCTTCGTCACCGGTCTGCGCGCCGGGACCGTCCTGGTCAGCCACGACCGCGAGTTCCTGGCCAGGACCGTGAATCGGGTCGTCGAGCTCGATCTCGTCCAGCGGTTGATCCGTCTGCACGGCGGCGGCTACGAGGCGTACCTCGCCGAGCGTGAGGTCGCCCGCCGGCACGCTCGCGACGAGTACGAGGAGTACGCCGGTACCGTCGCGGCCCTCAAGCAACGCGCCGGGATCCAGCGTGCCTGGATGGAGAAGGGTGTCAGGAACGCGCGGCGCAAGGCGACGGACAATGACAAGATCGGCCGTAACCTCCGTGCCGAGACGACCGAGAAGCAGGCCGCGAAGGCCCGCCAGACCGAGCGGATGATCGAGCGGCTGGAGGAGGTCGAGGAGCCCCGCAAGGAGTGGGAGCTCCGGATGGAGATCGCGGTCGCCCCCCGCTCCGGAGCCGTCGTCGCGACGCTGCGCGAGGCCGTGGTCCGGCGTGGCGCGTTCGCTCTCGGCCCGGTGAACCTGCAGATCGGCTGGGCCGACCGGGTGGCGGTCACCGGTGCCAACGGCTCGGGCAAGTCCACGCTGCTCGCCGCGCTCCTGGGCCGGATCCCGCTTCAGGAGGGAGGTGCCTCACTCGGTCCCGGCGTGGTCGTCGGCGAGGTGGACCAGGCGCGCGGGCTGTTCCTCGGTGACGAGCCCCTGGTGGACGCCTTCGGGGCCGCCGTGCCCGACATGACCCCCGCCGACGTCCGTACGCTGCTGGCCAAGTTCGGGCTGCGCGCCGCGCATGTGCCGCGCCCGGCCGTCACCCTGTCGCCGGGGGAGCGGACCAGGGCGGCGCTGGCGCTGCTCCAGGCGCGCGGGGTGAACCTGCTCGTACTCGACGAGCCGACCAACCACCTGGATCTGGCCGCGATCGAACAGCTGGAGTCCGCGCTCGCCTCCTATCCCGGTACGCTGCTGCTGGTCACCCACGACCGCCGGATGCTGGACGCGGTGCACACCACCCGGCGCATCCACGTCGACGCCGGTCGGATCACCGAGAGCTGAACGGGACGGCTACCGGCACCTTGACTCTTGACGTAACTTTCGCAAGTTTACGCAAGTAATTGCTTCCCTTGCCTTATAGTTTCATCATGACGCGACGGCTTGCAGAAGTGGCCAAGAAGGTCGGGATGAGCGAGGCGACGGTCAGCCGCGTGCTCAACGGGAAGCCCGGGGTGTCCGAGGCGACCCGCGAGGCCGTTCTCACCGCGCTCGACGTGCTCGGCTACGAGCGGCCGACCCAGCTGCGGGGTGACCGGGCGAGGCTGGTCGGGCTCGTCCTCCCCGAGCTGCAGAATCCCATCTTCCCCGCTTTCGCCGAGGTGGTCGGCGGGGCGCTGGCCCAGCAGGGGTTCACCTCCGTGTTGTGCACCCGCACGCTGGGCGGCGTCTCCGAGGCGGAGTACGTCGACCTGCTGCTCCAGCAGCAGGTGTCGGGTGTGGTGTTCGCCGGAGGTCTGTTCGCCCAGGCGGACGCCTCGCACGAGCACTACGAGCTGCTGCGGGAGCGGCGCCTGCCGACCGTGCTGGTGAACGCCGCGGTCGCGCATCTCGCCTTCCCGCAGGTCTCCTGCGACGACGTGGCCGCCGCCGAGATGGCGCTGGGCCATCTGCGGTCGCTGGGCCACGAGCGGATCGGCATGGTGCTCGGCCCCCCCGATCACGTGCCCTCGCGGCGCAAGCTGGACGCGGCGGGGCTCGATCCGGAGTTCGTGGAGCACACCATGTTCTCCCTGGAAGGCGGGCACGCGGCGACCGCGCGGCTGATCCGCAAGGGCGTGACCGGCGTCATCTGCGCCAGCGACGTGATGGCCCTGGGGGCGATCAGGGCGGCCCGCAGGGCGGGGCTCTCCGTGCCCGGGGACGTCTCGGTGATCGGCTATGACGACTCCGCGCTGATGAACTGCACGGACCCGCCGCTGACGACGCTGCGTCAGCCGATCGACGCGATGGGGCGCGCGGTCGTCGACCTCCTCGCGGCCCAGATCGACAAGGCGCTGGTCCCGGCCGACGAGCTGCTGTTCGAGCCCGAACTGGTGGTCAGGGCCTCGACCGGCCCGGTGAAACGCTGAAGGAACTCGCTGTTTCCACAATCATTTGTCGCTGACTTCCTTATTTGCGTTAGAGCATTGCGGAAACATGCTTTAAAGCAGGGGTTTAATGTTCAAGAATTCCTGAAATTTGCAGCTCAGGTGTTGGCCTCCACTACCGGTCAGCCCATTGACGGGCGATGTGCTCACTCTGGGACGTCGTGGGGCTTGTCCGGCACTTTGGTGGTTACTGAGCCATCTACGGGCCGCCCTTTTACCGTTTTGGTCGCGCTGCGTAGTTGCTGATCTCTTAAGGTGATCGCAGCGGGTGTGGAAGATCCATTACTTGCTCATCCCCCCGAAGACTCCGTCATTCGGAAGGAAGAGACCTTGCGTAAGAGATTCACCGCACTCACCTCGGCGGGGGCGGGCGCCTTGCTGTTCATCCTGGCGGCGCCGGCGGTGGCGGCCCCCAGCGCCGACACCATCGTCACGTTCACCGTGACGGCGGGAAGCCTGGACATCACCGCGCCGGCCGGTCCGACCAACATCGGCTCCGCCGCTCCCGCCGGCACGGTCACCGGGCAGATCGGCCCGGTGTCGGTCTCCGACACCCGCGGCGGGGCCACCTCGCTCTGGACCGCGTCGGTGTTCGCGACGGACTTCACCGTCGACGACCTGACCGTTCCCTTCGCCGCGGTGCAGTACTGGTCCGGCCCGGCGACCGCCACCACCGGCGGCGGTACCTTCACCCCCGGCCAGCTCACGGCAGGCGACGCCGTCACTCTGACCGGTACGACGGAGACCGCCGTGACGGCCTTCGGTCACACGGGGGGCACCGGCGGTAGCACGGCCACCTGGAACCCCACGTTGATCGTCAACGTCCCCATCACGGCCGAGCTGGGCGCCTACAGCGGGACGGTGACACATCAGGTGGCGTAACCGGCTCGCTGGAGCGTTCATACCGACGCTGCTGGCCGCGCTGTTCTCCGGCGCGGCCGGCGCGAGCCCGGTCACCACCGACCCCCGGGGCACGATCGGCATCCGCCTCCTCGAGGCGCCGGTCAGCCACCGCAACGACCCGCGCGCGCTCTCCTACATCGTCGACCATCTCCGTCCGGGCACCACCATCCAGCGAAAACTGGAGGTTTCCAACACCTCCAAGAGGACCCAGCACATCCGCCTGTATCCGGCCAGTGCCGACATCGTGCGGAACACTTTCAGCGCGCCGCCGGGACAGGTCCAGAACGAGCTGGCGAGCTGGATATCACTCGACCGCCCCTCGATCGACGTGGCACCGGGCGGCAAGGAGGTCGCGCAGGTAAAGATCACAGTGCCGCCCGCCGCCTCGCGCGGCGAGCGGTACGGCGTCGTCTGGGCGGAGAGCGTGGCCGAACCCGACGTCACCAACCCCGTGCGCGTCATCAATCGTGTCGGGATCCGCGTCTACCTCGACGTCGGGAACGGTGGCGACCCGCCTTCGGACTTCCGGGTCGAGAATCTGACCCCCAAGCGCGGCACGGACGGCAGCCCGCAGGTGGCGGCACTGGTCCGTAACACCGGTGAGCGGACGCTGGACATGAGCGGGACGCTGTCGCTGTCGGAGGGACCGAGTGGCCTGCAGACCGGCCCCTTCCCCGCCGACCTGGGAGTCACGCTGCTTCCGGGGGCCGCCGCTCCGGTGATCGTGACCCTGGACCCGCAGGTGCCCGCAGGGCCCTGGAAGGCGAAGCTGACCCTGATGAGCGGCATGGTGAAACGGGCGGTCACCGCCACCATCACCTTCCCCGCGACGGGCACGGGCCCGCCTGTCAGGCCCGACCAGGACTACCTGCCCATGGTGGGGCTGATCGCGGGACTGGTCGTGCTGCCCGCGACGGCACTCGGATTCATGGTGCGCCGCAGGCGCCGGACCGCCTCCCCGGTGAGCTGACGCTCTCACCGGGGAGGGCGGCTCCGGCCGTCGGTCACTTCGAGACGTAGAGGACCTTCCAGGTGCCCTCGTACAGGCAGTTCAGCGAGGGCTTGGAAGCCTTGGCCTCCGAGCAGACCTTCAGCTCGACCTGGTAGAGGTCGCGCTGGGTGAACGCGAACGACTTCGGAGTGCCGTACGAGCAGTCGACGACACTGCGGTGCTTGAACGGCAGGTTCCCGTCCGCGGTCCGGTAGGTGAGGCGGAAGACCGCCCAGCCGCAGGAGGGCCCCTTGGTCAGGTCGTAGACCTTGCCGGAGATCCGGCCCGTCGCGGCGGCCGGGATGTCGGCGTGGTCCTCGCCGGTGACCGTCAGCGAGCCGTGTGTCTTGGCCTTCCGGCCGGGAGCGTACCGGACGCCCCATTGGATGGTGCCCTGGGTGGCGCTCTGCGCGGCCGTCGTGTCCTCGGTGGGGCCGGTCGCGGCCTGGGCGGCCACCGGGGTGATCGATATGAGAGCGGCGGCGAGGGCGAGTGCTGTCAGGGAACGGGTGATCGTCATGGGAGGGGTTCCTTTCCGGCTGCGATGCCCACAGTCTGAGATGGGCTGCTTTCAACCGGGTTGACCACCATCTGCAAACGAGTATCAGCCGCCTATCAGGGGGAAGGGGAACCGGCAGGAGGTAGGCACATGGAAGCGCTGGGAATCGACATCGGCGGGTCGGGAATCAAGGGTGCGCCGGTGGACGTCGCCGCGGGGCGGCTGACGCGAGAGCGGTTGCGCATTCCCACACCGAAGCCCGCCAAGCCCAGAGCGGTGGCCGAAGTGGTGGTGCGGATCGTCCGGCACTTCGACTGGGACGGGCCGGTGGGCGTGACCTTTCCTGGAGTCGTGGTCGACGGGGTCGCCGGCTCGGCCGCCAACGTGGACAAGGACTGGATCGGCACGAACGTGCGAGAGCTGTTCTCCGCGGAGACCGGCCTGCCGACAACGGTGCTCAACGACGCCGACGCGGCAGGCCTGGCCGAGGTGGGGGCAGGGGCGGCCAAGGGCAGATCGGGGGTGGTCATGCTGCTGACCTTCGGCACCGGGATCGGCAGTGCCCTGCTCATGGACGGTCGTCTGGTGCCCAACACCGAGCTCGGCCACCTGGAGATCAGGGGCAAGGAGGCGGAGAAGCATGCCTCCGCCCACGCGCGGGAGGCACACGACCTCGGCTGGGACGAGTGGGCCGACCGGGTGACCGAGTATCTCGAACACCTTGAGGTGCTTTTCTCTCCCTCGCTGTTCGTCATCGGCGGAGGGATCAGCAAGAAGGCCGACAGGTTCCTGCCCCGGATCAAGATACGCACCCCGATCGTCCCCGCGGCTCTCCAGAACGAGGCGGGCATCGTGGGCGCGGCCATGGCGGCCTTGCGAAAGCAGCAGAACCGGCCCGCCTAGCCGGCCGCGGTGACGCCGCTGTCAGAACGCGAGCGCCGGTGGGCCGGGCGCCCGTCGGTGAACGCCGGTGAGGCGGATGAGGTCTCTGCGGGGTTGGGCGGGCCTCGGTCCGCTGAGCGCCGCTGCCGCCGACGCCTGCCGAGCGGGGCTGATCACGCTGTTTCGGCGCTGAGGGTCTGTGCCACGGGCCGCCGGGCCGCCAGGCGTGCGGGCAGGGCGGTGAGTGCCGCCGTCGCCAGGAGAATCGCGAGTGCGGCGCCGAGCAGCCAGGAGGAGGGGGGGTCCGCCGAATTCCTGGCGGCGAAGAGCGAGAGCAGGCCGATGCCCAGAGGGAGGCCGATGATGGCGCCGGGCAGGCTGGGCAGGAGCTGGGCGGTGGACAGTCCCGCGGCGATCTGTCCGGGGGTGGCACCGAGCGTACGTGCGATGGCCATGTTCGCCCGGGCCTCCATGGCAGTGGTCCAGGTGAGCGTGATGGTGTTCACGACGGCGAGTGCGATCAGCAGGATGGTGACGGCGAGCATCAGCCGGCGGTCGTGCTCGCCCCGCAGGTTGGGCAGGGCGGAGGAGCCATCCAGGCCGTAGCCCCTCTCCGGCTGGGCGTGGAGGGTCAGCAGGGCGACGATCGCGATCACTGTGGTGGCGGTGGAGCATGCCTGCAGCACGGCGCGGCCCGGTCGGCGGGCGGTCAGCCGCAGCCCGAGCAGCAGCGGCGTGGGCAGCAGCGCGGACAGCGCGGTGAGCCAGGGTCGGTGACGGGGCTGGTGCGCGGTGGCGGACAGCGCCGTGACGGTCGCCGTACGCATGGCCCGCAGCGTGGGACGCAACGTGGACAGCACCGCCACCGCCACGGCGAGGACGGTCGCCGTGGCAACGGTGGCGCCGCCAGGCCCGACCGCGTCGCCGATCCGGCTGGCGGTGGGGCTGGCGATGGCGGGCACGGTCAGGCGGGCGATCACCAGCCCCAGCGCGTCGCCGACCAGCGCCAGCGCCAGGTACTCGGTGAGCAGGACGGTGGCGATCAGACCCGGGGCGGCGCCGACGGCCTTGAGCAGCCCGGCCCGGCGCGTCTGCTGGACGGCGCGTCCCGCGGCCAGTGCCGCCACTCCGGTGATGGCCAGGAAGCTGAGCAGCCAGCTACCGACGACCAGGATCGGCTGGCTGTCCCTGAGGATGACCATGTCCTGTTCGGCGGTGAACTGCCAGGAGTGGAAGTTGGTCCTGATGGTGGAGTCGCGGTGGGCGTCGCGGAAGTCCTCGGTGGCGGCGGGGTCGCTCAGCCTGAGGTCTAGGGCCATGGTCACCGGGAGATCTTGGGACGACGCCAGGGCCCGGGCATCTGATCGGGTCATCCAGGCCAGGCCGGTGTAGTCGCTGGGGCCGCCGTACGGGCCGATCTGCGCCGCCCAGGGGTAGATGGAGGTGGCCGCGGCGACGGCGATCCCGACGACGGGGTACGACCGGCCGGCGATGGTGACGTGGTCGCCGACGCCGATGCCCAGCGCGGTGGCGAAGCCGCGTTCGAGGACCGTGCCGCCGGAGCGTACCCACTGACCCGAGGTCACCAGCGGCCGGTTGACCGTGCCGGGCGTCTCGGCGAAGCCGTGCACCACCACTGGGGACGACGTGGAATCGCGCGTGGTGAGGTCGGCGTAGACGATGCGATAGGGGCCATGGTGGGCGATCACTTCGGGAGCGTTCGCCAGCGAGGCCAGGGCCGAGGTCACGGCGGGGCCCGTGTCGCCGGAGAGTGCCACCACGTCCGGCCCGGCGGTGGCCGCGCGGGTCTGTTCGTACAGCGCGTCGCTCACGCCGCGCAGGGACAGGCCCAGGGCCATCGTGGCGGTGGCCACGGTCACCGCGAGCAGGAGCATCACGGCCTGGACCTTGTGCCGCCGCATGTCAGCCAGCACCAGACGCACGACGAGCACGATGGAGCCCATGACGTTCAGCCCTCCAGCCTGATCAGGCCGCCGAGCCACCCGGTGCCGGTGCCGGCCAGCCGGGTGTCGTCGACGAACATCCCGTCACGCATCGAGATCAGCCGGTCCGCGGTGGATGCGACCCGTTCGTCGTGCGTGACGATCACGAGGGTCTGCCCCGTGGCACGCAGATCTTCGAAGATCCTCAGCACATCGAGGGTCGCCGCGGTGTCGAGGTTGCCGGTCGGCTCGTCGGCCAGGACGACCAGCGGGTCGTTGGCCAGCGCACGGGCGATGGCGACCCGCTGACGCTGCCCACCGGACAGCTGCGACGGCAGATGCCGGGCACGGTCGGCGAGCCCGACCCGTTCCAGCAGCAGGCTCGCGCGGCGCCTGGCCTGGCGGCGCGAGCACCCGGCCAGCAGCACGGGCAGCTCCACGTTCTCGGCCGCCGACAGCTCCTCCACCAGATGGAAGGCCTGGAAGACGAACCCCACCGACCGGCGCCGCATGCGCGCCAGAGCCCGCTCGCTCAGCGTGTCGACGCGCTGCCCGGCCAGCCACACCTCTCCATCGGTAGGCCGCTCCAGACCACCCAGCAGGTGCAGCAGAGTGGATTTCCCGCAGCCGCTGGGCCCCATCACCGCCAGCATCTGTCCCTGCGGCACCTCCAGGTCGACCTCGTCCACCGCGCGGACCCGGCTCTGCCCCTGACCATGCGTCTTCATCAGGCCGCAGGTCCGGACCGCGGCACTTGACACGTTCATCCACCCTCGACTTCGTCATCGACCTCGGACCAGGACCGCTCACAGGCATCCAGCCAGCGCAGGTCCGCCTGCAACCGCAGCACGACCCCTTCCAGCAGCAGGCCGGCGCCCGACCCCGCCGGCTCGGCCAGCGCCGCCTGCTGCGCCTCACGCAAGCGGCGCAGCAACTCACGGCGCTGCGCCGCCACCAGCTCCACCGGGTCGGCCAGCCGGGCCGCGGCGGCAGCGGCGAGCTTGAGATGAAACTCCGCCAGGTCCGGTTTCGGCCAGCCCACCTCGGCCAGCCAGGCGGCCACCCGCTGCTGCCCGGCCGGCGTCAGCGCGTAGACCTTGCGCTCCGGCCGTTCGGGCAGGCCGTCCGCCCGCTCACCGGCGACCAGCCCCGCTCGCTCCAACCGGGCCAACGTCACATAGATCTGACCGCGGTTCATCGACTCGCCCAGCGGGCCAAGACTCCGCCGCAGCCGAGCGTGCAGGTGGTACCCGTGTGACGGCTCCTTGGCGAGCATCGCCAGCACTGCGTCCTGCATGTCGCCCCCTAACGGTTGGCCAATAGATAGCGGTTACCCATTAGAGGTGTCAAAACGGGACACCTGACGATCTCCTGGACCGGCTCGCCGTCAGCTGAGGGATGGAGGGAAAGGCCGAGGTGATGGGGCGGGCCGGTGGACCCGTCCCGGCGAGGATTCATACTCAACCGGTGAGGCGCCGGTCAGACCGGTGCGGCCCGGTTCGAGGCCGGCCGCCCAGCGCTTGTCGCGGTGCTGGTCGAGTACTTGAGGACACCGCGGTCGTACACGGGACCTGCGGAGCGCCCGGTGCCGGGAAAGTGGCACGCCGGGTTTCGGTGGCTCACGCCGCCGTCGAACGTCAGGTGGCGAGGAGGCCGCGGGCTTCCGCGAGGAGTTCGAAGGAGCGCAGCCAGGCCTTCCGGTCCGGGGAGGCCGAGACGGTGATCAGCTCGTCAGCCTGGAAGTTCTCGGCGAAGCGGTCGAGATAGTCCGTCACCTCGGTAGGGGTCCCGATGGCGGAGTAAGTGGCCATCTGGAGGATCTGCTGCCCAGCGGGGGAGGCGAGGATGCCGTCCGCCTCCTCCGGCGTGAACTTCCGGCCCCGGCCGAGCAGCAGGCTGACCCGGCTGCGCTTCATGGCCAGGAACTGCTCCTGCGCCTCGGCCGTGGTGTCGGCCGCGAGGACGTTGACGCCGGCGATGACGTACGGGCGATCCAGCTGCCGGGACGGCTTGAACTCGCGCCGGTAGAGCGCGACGGCGTCCTGGAGCGCGTTCGGCGCGAAGTGGGAGGCGAAGGCGTACGGCAGCCCGAGTGCGGCGGCGAGCCTGGCTCCGAACAGGGAGGAGCCGAGGATGTACAGCGGCACGTTGGTGCCCTTGCCCGGCGTCGCGTCGACGCCCGGGATCCGGGACTCGCCGGTCAGGTATCCCTGCAGTTCCAAGACGTCCTGCGGGAAGTCGTCCGCGGCCATCGGGCCGCGGCGCAGGGCCCGTGCGGTCTGCTGGTCACTGCCCGGCGCCCGGCCGAGACCCAGGTCGATGCGCCCCGGATGCAGCGTTTCGAGGGTTCCGTACTGCTCGGCGATGGTCAGCGGGGAGTGGTTGGGGAGCATGACGCCGCCGGCTCCGAGGCGGATCGTCCGGGTGTGCGCGGCCACGTGGGCGATGAGGACGCTGGTCGCCGAGGACGCGATGGTGGGCATGTTGTGGTGCTCCGCGTACCAGATCCGCCGGTAGCCCCACTCCTCCGCGCGCTGGGCCAGGGTCACGCTGGCCCGCAGGCTGTCGGCGGCCGTCTCTCCCTCGCCGATGTGCGCCAGATCAAGGATGGAGAGTGGAAGAGCCATGGAGAGCAAGCCTTTCATCGCGGGGAGGGAGGAGCGTGCACCCCTTCGAGTTCTGTGCAACGGCGCCGGTGCTGCGGTTATTTCAGCGCCGCTCGCCGGGACGGCACCGGAATCCACCGTGGTGGGGGTGAACGGCCCTCAGCTCACCACCCCCTTCAGCCTGGCCTTGACCTTCCCCGCATGCGGCGTGTCCTCCGCGAACGGCTTCCAGGTCCGTGTTGCGGTGCCGGTACTCGGGAACGCGCTTTCCGGAGGCGATCTGGAGGCGAGATCCGCGGCGCCTCGGAGTTCGTCCACAGGTGGCCGGTACGCACCATTTTGGACCGGTCGCGGACAGGGCTCTGAAACTTTCATCGGGTTCGAAACCCGTTCGGTGAGGTCAGGGGCCAGGGCGGTCCTAATTCAGGGGCTCCGACGTGCAACAAGCTGTACACACGGGTGAAACATCCGGACTATGGGAGCGCTCCCACCATCGTCCTGGAGATGATCACGCATGAGAGTCAATTCGCGTCGCCACGCCTGGCGTAATCGGGCGGCGACCACGGCGGCACTGCTGGTGGCCGCCGCCGGCCTTGCCACCGGGCAAGCCGCCACCGCGCACGCCGCAGTCGCCTGCGACGTCGCCTACACGACCAACGACTGGCAGGGCGGCTTCACCGCAAGCGTGACCGTCAAGAACCTGGGTGACCCGCTGACCGGCTGGACCCTCGGGTTCAGCTTCCCGACGACCACCCAGCAGCTCACCCAGGGCTGGAGCGCCACCTGGGCGCAGAGCGGCCAGGCCGTCACCGCCAAGAACCTGGACTGGAACGGCAACCTGGCCACCGGCGCCTCGACCAGCATCGGCTTCAACGGCAACTGGTCCGGTACCAACCCCAAGCCGACCTCCTTCACGATCAACGGCGTGGCCTGCGGCGGGACCACCCCCGGCAACCAGCCGCCCACGGTCAGCCTGACCAGCCCCGCCTCGGGCGCCTCCTACCAGGCCGGCGCCGCCGTGCCGCTCACGGCGACCGCGAGCGACGACGGCGCGGTCAGCAAGGTCGAGTTCTACGTCGACGGCACGCTGGTCAACACCGACACCACCGCCCCCTACTCCTACTCCGCCACGGGTCTGGCGGCCGGCTCCCACACCGCCAAGGCCAAGGCGTACGACAACGCCACCCCGGCGCTCTCCACCGAGACCGCCGCGGTCCCCTTCACCGTGGCCGGCACCTCGACCCCGTCGATCGTCGCCTCCCCGACCTCCGTCAGTGTCCCCGAGGGGGGCTCCGCGACCGTCGGCTTCCGGCTCAGCCAGGCACCGACCGGCAACGTCACGGTCAACCTGAGCAAGACCGGTGACAGCGACATCACCATCTCGCCCTCCACGCTGACCTTCACCACCGCCAACTGGAACACGGCGCAGAACGTGACGGTCTCGGCGGCCCAGGACGCCGACCAGACCAACGGCACCGCCACCATCACGGCCGCCGCCAGTGGCTACACCAGCGCCACGGTCACCGCCACCGAGGCCGACGACGACGGCAACCCGCCGGTCGGCCACGTCGACAACCCGTACACCGACGCCACCGGTTACGTGAACCCCGACTGGTCGGCCAAGGCCGCCGCCGAGCCGGGCGGCAACGCGGTCGCCAAGATCTCCACCGGTGTGTGGCTGGACCGCATCGCCGCCATCGCCGGCTCCTCCTCGGCCATGGGCCTCCGCGCCCACCTGGACGAGGCGCTCCGCCAGGACGCGGCCAACGGCAGCAAGCCGCTGACGATCCAGTTCGTCATCTACAACCTGCCCAACCGCGACTGCTCGGCGCTGGCCTCCAACGGTGAGCTGCTCATTTCCCAGAACGGCCTGAACCGCTACAAGACCGAGTACATCGACCCGATCGCCGCGATCATGGCCGAGCCCAAGTACGCGGCCCTGCGGATCGTGTCGATCATCGAGATCGACTCGCTGCCCAACCTGGTCACCAACCTCAACCTGGCCAAGTGCCAGGAGGCCAAGGACAGTGGCGCCTACGTCAACGGCGTCCGTTACGCCCTGGACAAGCTGCACGCGATCAACAACGTCTACACCTACATCGACGCCGGTCACCATGGCTGGCTCGGCTGGGACACCAACTTCGGCCCGTCCGCCGACCTGTTCGCGACCACCGTCGCCGGCACCGTCAAGGGCTTCGACAGCGTGGACGGCTTCATCACCAACACCGCCAACTACTCGGCGCTGAAGGAGCCCCACTTCAACATCGGCACCACGGTCAACGGCCAGACCGTCCGCCAGTCCACCTGGGTCGACTGGAACTTCTACGTCGACGAGCTGTCCTTCGCCCAGGCCTTCCGGAACACGCTGATCCAGAAGGGCTTCAAGTCGAACATCGGCATGCTGATCGACACCTCCCGCAACGGCTGGGGAGGCTCGGCCCGTCCGGCCGCCGCCAGCACCTCCACCGTGCTGAACACCTTCGTCAACGAGTCGAAGGTGGACCGCCGGATCCACGCCGGCAACTGGTGCAACCAGAGCGGTGCCGGTCTGGGCGAGCGCCCGCAGGCCAGCCCCGCCGCCGGTCTGGACGCCTACGTCTGGATCAAGCCCCCGGGTGAGTCCGACGGCTCCAGCAAGGAGATCCCGAACAACGAGGGCAAGGGCTTCGACCGGATGTGCGACCCGACCTACGGCGGCAACGAGCGCAACGGCAACAACATGAGCGGCGCCCTGGCCGACGCGCCGGTCTCCGGCCAATGGTTCTCCGCCCAGTTCCGCCAGCTGCTGCAGAACGCCTACCCGGCGCTCCCGTAGTCAGCTGATCCCGGGTCCCGCCCCCGCAGGACCCGACCTGCGAAGCTCCGCCGCCCCCGCAGGGGGCGGCGGAGCCGTTCTCTTTTCCGGCGGGGCGAATATTGGGATGCGGGGAAGCGGCGGGTCGGGCAGCATGAACGGTTGGGGCTTCACGTGGGGGCCTTCGAAGGGCACGCGTGAGCCGTCAGGCGCGGGCCGAAAGTATCCTGGGTTTCAGTATGGGAACGCCTCCTTTGACATCTCCGCTCTCCGAGCTGCACACGCGCCTGCCCGAGCTCACGCTCCGTGACCAGCGGCGGCTACGACGCAGGCTCGACGGGGCTCGCAAGGTCAGAAACCGGGCCGCGCAGCAGAAGATCACCGTCGAGATCACCGCCGACATCGAGCGGGCCGAGCGCCGGGTCGCGCGACGCCGCGCCGGCGTCCCCACGGTCACCTATCCGGAGGCGTTGCCGGTCAGCCAGCGCAGGGACGACATCCTGGAGGCGATCCGCGACAACCAGGTCGTGATCGTCGCCGGTGAGACCGGCTCGGGCAAGACCACCCAGTTACCGAAGATCTGCCTGGAGCTCGGCCGGGGCGTCAGGGGGCTGATCGGGCACACCCAGCCCCGCCGCATCGCCGCCCGTACCGTGGCCGAGCGCGTCGCCGAAGAGCTCGACACCCCGCTCGGCGACGCCGTGGGCTACAAGGTGCGCTTCACCGACCAGGTGAGCGACGGCACGCTCGTCAAGGTCATGACGGACGGCATCCTGCTGGCCGAGCTGCAGAACGACCGCGACCTCGACCAGTACGACACGCTGATCGTCGACGAGGCGCACGAGCGCAGCCTCAACATCGACTTCATCCTGGGCTACCTCAAGCAACTCCTGCCGCGCCGCCCCGACCTGAAGGTGATCATCACCTCGGCGACCATCGACCCCGAGCGCTTCTCCAAGCACTTCGGCGACGCGCCGATCGTGGAGGTCTCCGGCCGGACCTACCCCGTTGAGGTGCGTTACCGGCCGATCGCCGAGGACGACGACCAGATCCAGGCGATCGGCAACGCCGTCGACGAGCTGTGCGCCGAGGGACCCGGCGACATCCTGGTCTTCCTCAGCGGCGAGCGGGAGATCCGCGACACCGCCGAGGCGCTCGCCAAGCGCAAGGACGCCGAGATCCTGCCGCTGTACGCCAGGCTGTCCGCCGCTGAGCAGCACAAGGTCTTCCAGCGGCACACCAGGCGCAGGGTCGTGCTGGCCACCAACGTGGCCGAGACCTCGCTGACCGTGCCCGGCATCAAGTACGTGGTCGACCCCGGATTCGCCCGCATCTCCCGCTACAGCCACCGCACCAAGGTCCAGCGCCTCCCCATCGAGGCGATCTCCCAGGCCTCGGCCAACCAGCGCAAGGGCCGCTGCGGCCGGGTCTCCGACGGCATCTGCATCCGGCTGTACGAGGAGGACGACTTCGTCACCCGGCCGGAGTTCACCGACCCGGAGATCCTCCGTACCAACCTCGCCTCGGTCATCCTGCAGATGACCTCGATCGGCCTGGGCGACATCGGGGCCTTCCCGTTCGTCGAGCCGCCCGACCAGCGCCAGGTCAGGGACGGCTACGACCTGCTCCAGGAGTTGGGCGCCTTCGACCAGGGGCGGCAGATGACCCCGCTCGGCCGCAAGCTGGCCGGGCTGCCGGTCGACCCGCGACTGGCCCGCATGGTGCTGGAGGCCGACCACAACGGCTGCGTCCGCGAGGTCATGGTCATCGCCTCCGCCCTGTCGATCCAGGACCCGCGCGAGCGCCCGGCCGACAAGCAGCAGGCCGCCGACGACAAGCACCGCCGGTTCGCCGACAAGGAGTCCGACTTCGTCTCGTACCTGAACCTGTGGAACTACCTGCAGGAGCAGCAGAAGGAGCTCTCCTCCAGCGCGTTCCGGCGGCTGTGCAAGGCGGAGTTCCTCAATTACCTGCGGGTCCGCGAGTGGCAGGACGTCTACGGCCAGCTACGCCAGATGTCGAAGACCCTCGGTGTCGCCCTCAACAGCACCCCCGGCGACGAGCAGAAGATCCACATCTCCCTGCTCTCCGGCCTGCTCTCCCACGTCGGCGTCAAGGACATCGACAAGAAGACCGCGGAGCCCGGCGCCCGCCGCGGCACGAACGAGCCGCGCCGGCCGATGACCGAGTACGTGGGCGCGCGCAACGCCCGGTTCGCGATCTTCCCGGGTTCCGCGCTCGCCAAGAAGCAGCCGCTCTGGGTGATGTCCGCCGAGCTGGTGGAGACCTCCCGGCTCTGGGCCCGGGTCAACGCCAAGATCGAACCCGAGTGGGTCGAGCCGCTCGCCGCGCACCTGATCAAACGCACCTACTCCGAGCCGCACTGGGAGAAGAAACAGGGCTCGGTGATGGCGTATGAGAAGGTCACCTTGTACGGGGTGCCGATCGTGGCCCAGCGCAAGGTCAACTACGGCCGCATCGACCCCGAGCTGAGCCGGGAGCTGTTCATCCGGCACGCCCTGGTCGAGGGCGACTGGGAGACCCACCACGCCTTCTTCGCCGAGAACCGCAAGCTCCTCGAAGAGGTCGAGGAACTGGAGGAGCGAGCCAGGCGCCGCGACATCCTCGTCGACGACGAGACCCTGTTCGACTTCTACGACCAGCGCGTTCCCGCCGACGTCGTCTCCGGGCGGCACTTCGACTCCTGGTGGAAGAAGGTCCGCGCCGACCAGCCCGACCTGCTCAGCTTCGAGAAGTCGATGCTGATCAGCGAGTCGGCCGGCGACGTCAGCCGGCGCGACTACCCCGACGTGTGGCGCCAGGGCGGCCTGCGCTTCCCGCTGACGTACCAGTTCGAGCCCGGCACCGACGCCGACGGCGTCACCGCGCACATCCCGCTCGCGCTGCTCAACCAGGTCAACGTCGAGGGGTTCGACTGGCAGATCCCCGGGCTGCGCGAGGAGTTGCTCACCGCGCTCATCCGCAGCCTGCCCAAGAACATCCGGCGCAACTTCGTCCCCGCCCCCAACTACGCCAAGAAGATCCTCCAGCGGGCCGAGCCCACCCAGGAGCCGCTGCTCGCGGTGCTGGAGCGCGAGCTGCTCAACCTGACCGGTTTTCAGGTGACCCGCGAGGACTGGCAGCCCGGCCTGGTCCCCGACCACCTCAAGATCACCTTTCGGGTGACCGACGGCCGTAGGCAGAAGCTGGCCGAGAGCAAGGACCTGGCCGATCTCAAGCGGCGCCTCGCCCCCAAACTCCGCCAGACCCTCTCCAAGGCCGCCGACGGCCTGGAGAAATCCGGCCTGACGGGGTGGACCGTGGGCGCGCTGCCCAAGACGTTCGAGCAGCGCAGGATGAAGGCCTATCCGGCACTCGCCGACGAGGGCGCCACCGTGGCGGTACGGATGTTCGAGACCGAGGCCGAGCAGCGCCGGGCCATGTGGGAGGGCACCCGCAGGCTGCTGCTGCTCAACACCCCGTCCCCGGCCAAATGGGTGCTCGGCCGCCTCGGCAACCAGTCCAAGCTCGCCCTGAGCCGGAGCCCGCACGCCGGTGCCGTCGCCCTGTTCGACGACTGCATCGCCTGCGCCGCCGACCACCTGATGAACGAGTACGGCGGGCCGGTCTGGGAGGAGTCCGCCTTCACCGCCCTGCACGAGGCGGTCCGCGCCGAACTCTTCGACACCACGGCCGAGGTGGTCGCTCGCGTCGAGAGCATCCTCAAGGTCTGGCACACCGTCTCGACGCTGCTGCCCGAGTCCCGCTCGACGCCCGCGATCGAGGACATCCGCGACCAGGTGGCCAACCTGGTCTACCCGGGCTTTGTCACCGAGACCGGTTACAAGCGCCTGCCCGACCTGCTCCGCTATCTCAAGGGAGCCGAGCGGCGGCTGGAGAAGGTGCACGAGGACGCGTTCCGCGACGGGGAGCGGATGGGCAAGGTGCATGACATCGAGGACGACTATCACGAGCTGGTCGAGAAGCTCCCCCCGGCCCGCCGCTCCGACGACGACGTCCGGCAGATCCGCTGGATGATCGAGGAGCTCAGGGTCAGCTACTTCGCCCAGACCCTCGGCACCCCGTACTCGATCTCCGACAAGCGCATCCGCAAGGCGATGGAGAAGCTCTGAGCCGGTTCCCCCGCCTGGGCGGGGGAACGGCTGCCGGGGCATCGAGATGGAGGAGAGCCGAGCCGGTCGGCGGTGGGCACTCCTCCCCCGGGAGAGGAGTGCCCGAAATCGTCGCCCGGGTGGCCTGCGCTCCTGGCGAGCGGCGGTTCACGGTTTGTGGAACCGCCGGACGCGGGGCCGGCTCCTCTCAGGCGGCTCCGGCCAGGCCCCGGATGGCCAGGCCCAGGCCGAGTACGACGACGACGGCGGCGGTGCCGACCGGGGCGAGAGACGACAGGCGGGCAGCCATGCCGTGTCCCCTCGTCGCCATCCGGTCGAGTCGTCCCGCCAGCTTGACCAGGAGCAGGCCGGTGGCGGTCAGGGTGCTCGCCATGCCGATGCCGTAGGCGAACACCAGCGCGATCCCGAACCAGGTGCGGCCAAGCCCGATGGCGCCGAGCAGGACGACGAGCGCGGAAGGGCTGGGCACCAGGCCTCCAGCCACCCCCATCCCCACCAGCCCGCGCCGCGAGCGGGTGGCCTCGGTCTGCGCGGGCCGCTCCCGTTCCAGCACCGCCGTCCGGACGACTCCACGGCCCGGATCGGCGTGGCCGTGCCCGTAGCCGGATCTCTGGTCGTGCCCTTCGGCGGAGGGCACATGCCCGTGCCCGTGCCCGTGCCCGTGCCCGTGCCCGTGCCCGTGTCCGTGCCCGTGGCCGGAGGGCTCGCCGCTGCGGTGGGCGCGCCAGGCCGATCGCAGGAGGCCGGCGCCGATGACGGTGATCAGCAGGCCGCTGGCCAGGCCGAGCCAGCCGAGCACGGACTCTCCGGTGAGGGCGGAGAAGGCGCTCAGCAGCAGGCCGACGACGAGAACACCCAGCGTGTGGGTGGCCGTCACGGTGGCGCCGACGACCAGCGCGTCACGTGGGCGGCCGCTGCGGCCGGCGAGGTAGGCGGCCATGATGGTCTTGCCGTGACCGGGGATGAGCGCGTGGCCGGCGCCGAGGACCGCGGCCAGCGCCACGGAGAGCAGGCCCAGCGGCACGGTCAGCGACGCGGTGCCGATCAGCTTGGTGAACAGGCGGTCCAGCGCGGCCAGTGCGTCTGCGACGGGTCCGCCGGACACCAGCGGTATCGCGGTCGCCGCCGAGCCGGTTCCCGGCGTCACGCCCAGTTTCACCGCCCGCTGGTCCAGTGGGTCGGCCAGCAGGTCGCCGGGGTAGGACCGCAGTTCCCGGCTCACACTCGTGCCGGGCACCGAAGGGCGCACCAGCCGTAGCCCCGCGGCGGACACCGCGGTGATCTCCCGCCAGCCCAGCCGGTCGGCCAGGAAGCCGTCGCTGAATTCGACCGTCCCGCTCCCCTCGGACGTCACCGAGGTCCCGGAGCCGGAGGCCGCGGCGGCGGTGGGTGCCTGGAGCGGTTTCGCGGCGGCGTGCAGGCGGCATGTCAGGCGGCTGGTCTGCAGACCGCCCTGACCGGGCTCGTAGGCGAAGACGGCCTCGGAGAGCTGCCACACCGTCGCGGTCCCGTTCACCGTCAGACGCTGTGCGGTGGCGAGTTCGCCACACCGGGCGGTGCCGTACGCCGACCGTTCGGCGTCCGAGACCGTTCCTGAGCGGTCGGCGTCCACCGCGGGGCGGGCCTGCAGGGTGGGCAGCTCGGCGCTGTCCACGACCGCCAGGTTCTCCACCCGGTCCGGGGTGATCCGCAGGCCGTTGTAGTGGTTGACGGTGAAGTTGCCCAGTGGGTGCGTCACCTCCGCGTTGGAGGGCGCGGCGCCTGCGGCGAGTGTCGCGCACATCGCCAGGCCGCAGGCGGCGGTAGTGACCGCGAGCATCAAGAGAACCTCGCTAGGGCAGGGAGATCGGCGGAGAAGGTGGGGTCGGCGTCGCGGGCTCGGGCGGCGGAGCGCCTGGACTCCTCGGTGCGGCCGAGCGAGCGTTCGATCTCGGCGCGGTGGTGATGGAACAGGGCGTTGCGCCAGCCGGTGGCGGTGGCCTTACGCGCGTACGGCAGGGCCTCCCGGTCACGGCCGTCGCGGTGCAGGGCCCAGGCCAGGGCGTCGGCGGCGACCACGTTGGGGTTGCGGGCGTATTCGGCCTCGGCGTGTTCGACGGCCCGTGCGGGAGAGCCGTGGTCGGCCTCGAACTCGGCCCAGGTCAGGTCGTCCTTGACCCCGGCCGCTTCCATCAGGGTCCGCTGCGCGCGCAGCAGCGCCCACTGCTCGGCGGGATCCCTGCCCGCCGCGACCAGCACCTCGGCGTACTCGATCACGTACTGGGCCAGGGGCAGGCGCCCGACAACGGTGGCGTAGAGGTCGGCGGCCTCAGCCGGCCGGCCGTCGAGCGCGGCCGCTCTGGCCGTTCCGGCCAGAGCGGCGGTGAAGTCGGGGGCGGCCTTCAGCGCGAGGCGGTACTGCTCGGTGGCGCCGCGCGGATCACCGGAGCGCAGGGCCAGCTCGCCCAGGTAGTGACGGCAGTAGGCGATGTCGTCGGGGGAGAAGGCGTCGTCAAGGGCGTGCTCCAGCATGCGGCGTGCCGTCGTGCGATCCCCGCGGAGTTCGGCGTCGTAGGAGGCCCGGGTGAAGGCCGCGACACCGGGGCGCAACTCCATCATCCTGCTGATCGCCCGGGTGGCTTCGTCGTAGCGGCCGAGCTGGGTGTAGGCGTCGGCCAGCACCGCCTGGGCGCCTTGGCCGTAGGGATTGGCGGTCTGTGACAGCTTGGCCAGTCGTACGGCCTCGGTGAAGTCGTGCCGACCGGCGGCGAGCGCTGCCTGGCCGGTCAGCGCGGCGAAATTGCCGGGGCTCAGCGCGGCGGAGCGGGCCAGCGCCTGCTCGGCCTTCGGATAGAAGGACGGGTCGGCGCTCAGGCGTGCCTGCTGGACGTAGGCGGAGCCGAGCCGCGCCCAGGCCTGGTGGTCATCGGGCAGCCGCCGCAGCCGGGCGGTCAGCGCCTGGATCGCGCTCTTGAGGGAGCCGGCCGAGACCGGGATCTCGGCCGACTGCCGGGGCGGTGCGGTGGCGGGCGACGGCGTTCGATCGCCGGGGATCAGGGCCGCCCCCGCGGTCAGTGCCGTCGCCAGGCCCAGCACGCCCACGGCGATCCGTGCTCTTACGGATGTCTTCATGGTGGTTACCCCCAGGGCCGGGTGCGGGACCCGGGCAGGCCGGGTCCCGTACCGTCGGATCAGCTCGCGTTGACCGACGTGTTGCCGGGCAGCGGGATGTAGGGGAACCAGGTGCCGAACGGCTTGTCGTTCCGGTCCACCTTGTCGCCGGCGGCCAGCGCGTCGACGAGCTTGCCGCTCTGGGCGGCGCCGGCCATCGCCTGCAGGGCGATGTCGATCACGTCGTCCCCGAGGCGGCGGCCGTTCGGGAAGCCCTGCAGGTCGCCGGCGAGCACGCCGAGCCGGTTCGGGTTCGCGGCGGGCGCGACGGCCATGTTCAGCCGCAGCATCTCCGCCGGGCGCAACCTGCCCGCGTCCTTGTTGAGACTCTGCGAGTTGAGGTCGGCCTTGATCGGGCCGTTGGCCTTGGCGATGCCGGTCAGGAAGATCTCGACCAGGTCGGCCCGGGGGGTCTTCGGCGCCTTGAGGCCGTAGATGGCCTCAAGGAGCTTGGGCACCTCCGGGTTGGTGACGCGCTTGACGACGGCCGGGACGTCGGCGTCCTTGTGCGGGGGCAGCGCGTTGAAGGCGTCCTTCAGTCCGGCCGGGACCACGACCTCGTTGACCAGTGGCTGGCCCAGCCGGGAGACCTGTACGTAGCCCTGGGGGCTCCACTTGTCCACGGTGGACCAGACGCCGATGACCGGGTTGCGGTCGGCGTCGCCCTTCAGGGCGACCTCGTCCTTGGGCACCTGCAGGGCCAGGCTGTGCACGTTGTAGCCCCCGAGGGTGTCCTGGCCGACCTCGGACAGGTCGCCGCCGTAGAGCAGGTCGAAGACCCGCAGGTCGGCGAAGAACGCCTCGTCGGCCTGGCCGGCGAATGCCTTCCCGCCGCCGGACAGGTTCTTGATCGACTGGGTGCGCAGCGAGGCGTAGTCGGGCATCGAGGCCGGGCCGGTGTTGCTCGGGGCCACCACGCCGTCCTTGACCAGGGTCCGCGTTCCTCGATGGGTGATCTTCTTGAGCGTGTAGCGCTGCCGGAACAGCAGGTTCTTGTCGTTCAGCGAGGTGACGGGGCCGTTGTCGTACAGGAAGGTGCCCGTGCCGCGCCTGTCCTCGTCACGGAACGTCCACTGGTAGACGGTGTCGGGCTGTGCGTCGCCATCACTGTCGATCTTGATGTTGTAGCGTGACCCGGCGTCGAACTGGTAGAAGTTCGGCCCGCCGTTCGGCTCCTCGAACGGGATGAAGTTCGCCATCAGGGTGACGGTGTCGGGCCTGTCCGGGCTGACGAACGCGTACACGTCGGTGTTGTCGTTGCGCGGGTCACCCGCGATCATGGGCGCCTCGCGGTGCGAGGACGCCGCGCCGGTCTCTGCTCTGAGCAGGGCGAGGGAGGAGGCGGTGAGTACTCCCGCGACGCCGATGCCGATCAGGGCGCGCCGACTGATTCGGAGCTCCATGTTTCGTTGGTCCTTTCGGCCGCCGGTCACGCCTGTGACCGGCACATGAGGGCTGGGGGAGGCATCCGGTCGGGTCCTTCTCCCCTGCGCCGTATTCGTCGCCGGACCGCCCTCGGATTGGTCGATTTTCTCGGGCCGTGGACCATCTCTGTTTTCGCTGGTTGAGGCACTTGTATGCCACTGGTTCGGCGTACTGGCCCACGCCGCGCTGTCGACGATGCGAACGGTGGCGTTGTGGGCTGAGCCGACAACACGACCACCCCGCCAGGGCGGTCGGCGGGGTGGTCGTAAGGGGGGCTGCCGTGCTCAGGCGGCGGGCAGGTCGACCAGGAGCAGGGGCCGGGTGGTGGGCTGGGTCGAGCCGCCTTCGGGCTCGATGGTGACGCCGAGCTGGGTGGTGGCGGCGAAGGGGGTGGTGACGACGAGCGGGGTACGGCCGGAGTCGTCGGGGCGTATCAGCCCGGCCGAGTGGATGCCCGTGGGGCCGATCTGCCAGAGCTGGTAGGTACGGCTGTCGGGCAGGGCGGCCAACCCGCTGGCCAGGAACACCATTTCTCCCTCGGCGCGGGAGAACACCACGGTGGCGGTGCCGCCCCGCTGCGCGGTCGCGGTGAGGGTACGGGCATCAGGCGCGGCCAGGACGGCGGAGATCCGCCGGTCGCGCTGCTGGATCTGCTCCAGCTGATCCTGGGCGCGGACGGCGAACAGGCCCAGCGAAACGGCGGCGGCCAGTCCGGCCGCGGCCAGTCCGACGGCCAGGCGGGGCCACCACGGGGCCTTCCTCCTCCTCGCATCGGGTGCGTACGCGATGAGGGAGGGCGGCAGCTGACGGACCTGATCTATCTGGGTCATCACCCGCTCGCGCAGTCCCGGCGGCGGGTCGGTGGCCGTGGCATGGCCGAGCCTGGCGGCGGTCTCGGCCATGCCACGCACCTCTCGCGCGCACTCGGCGCAGCGGCCGAGGTGCTCCTCGAAGCGCAGCCGGTCGGCAGGGTCGTCGATGGCGTCCAGGGCGTAGGCGCCGGCCAGGGCGTGCGGGTCGTGACCGCTCTCGATGCTGTTCATCGTTCCACCCCCAGGCAGTCGCGTATGCGGATCAGCCCGTCACGCATCCGGGTCTTCACCGTGGCCAGCGGCACCTTCAGCAGCTCGGCGACTTCACGATAGGAATATCCACCGTAGTAGGCGAAAGTGACGGATTGGCGTTGCAGCTCGGTGAGCCCGTCAAGGCAGCGGCGCAGCCGTTCGCGTTCCAGGCGGGCCCCCACCGACTCGGCGACCTCGTCGAAAGGACGATGCACCTCCAGCCTGGCCACCCGGTCCTCGCGGTCGACGGCGCTCTGGACGGCGCGGACGCGATCGACGGCGCGGCGGTGGGCGATCGTCATGACCCAGGCCATCGCCGAGCCGCGGGCGCGTTCGTAGCGAGCGGCGCTGCGCCACACCTCGACGAGGACCTCCTGGGCGACCTCCTCGCTCTGCGCGGGGTCGCGCAGCACGCGCAGGACCAGCCCGTAGACGGGGCCGGCGACCAGGTCGTAGATCCGTTCAAAGGCGGCGCGATCTCCTCGCGCCACGTGTTCGAGCAGGTCTTCCAGCCCGCTCTGGAGGGAATGGCGGTCCTGCCTCGGCCTCAGCGCCCATCTAGACCTCATGCCGCCCTCCCCGCCATGAGCAAAGCACGTTTCGCCGCTTCTTTGAAGCGGAACGGCACGTGGATCGATCGGCGTCCCATGCGGTGCCACCGGCACATCGGACGGGAGCGAGACGTGTTCACCGGCTGGTGGCCCCATCGTGCCGTATCCCGGTGCCGACGCCTCGCTGGGTGGGGCAGGCCGAGTCGGTGTCGTTACAGGAAGATCGAGGTGTCCAGGTCGAAGTCGACGGGGGAGGGGATCCGGAGCGGCTTGCCCATCTCGGTGTGCGTCATGGTCCGGTAGCTGCCGTCCTCGGGATCGCTGAGGACGGTCACCGCGGGCGGTGAGGCGACGGGGTCGACGATCAGCATGATCGGGATGCCGCAGCCCGCGTAGATCCGGGGCTTCGTGGCGCGGTCCATCTCCATGGAGCCGGGCGAGACGATCTCCGCCACCAGGATCAGCCCCGAGGAGAGGATCTCCCGATCGCCCCAGAGCGGAGCGTCCACGGGGACCAGGCAGTAATCGGGGACGATGGTGTCTCGTGGACCTTCGACGCAGATGTCGACATCACCGGAGAAGCTCTCCCAGTCGTTCTTGTCCTCCACCGGGATCAGGGCTCTGCTGAGGCATCTTGCTATACGCGCGTGCCGGGGGGTCGCGGAAGAACTCACGATCAGGTTCCCGTCGATGACTTCGGCCCGTAGGCCACGGATAGGGGGAAGGGACTCGAAGATCTCCCTCGGGGTGCGAGGTAGTGGACGGTCCTCAGGTGCGGCGGGCTGAGCGGGCGGCTGGGGCGCGGTGCGCGGTGCGGATCGCTGAGACGCTGTCATCACCATCGGCCTGTATCCCTTCGTGTCCGAAAATGCACTCTCAGTGTTCCATGGGATGTCGTCGGTCATGAGAGAAATGCGCGGCGACCATGGATCGGCTGTGGGCTGCGGCACGGCCGGGAGTGATGCCGGTGTCGCGGGACCTCGCTGACCTTCCGCCACCGAAATGCGGGCCGATGTTTCGGTCTTCAGGTGGGGAAGGACGTCAAAGGAAGATCGAGGTGTCCAGGTCGAAGTCGACGGGGGAGGGGATCCGGAGGGGTTTGCCCAGCTGGACGCGTGTGACGGTCCGGTAGGCGCCGTCCTCGGGATCGCTGAGAATCGTTGCCGTCCCAGGGGTGGCGATCGGGTCGATGAGCAGCATGATCGGCACCCCGCCCGTGGCGTAGATGCGGGGTTTGTCGTCGCGGTCGGTTCGGGCGCTCCCCGGGGAGACGACCTCGGTGACCATGATCAAACCGGAGGAGCGCAGCTCCAAGGCACCCCAACGCGGGCAGTCCGCAGGGGCGATGACGAAGTCGGGGATGAGGCTGTCTCGGGGGCCGTCGATGCAGATGTTCACTCCGCCCACGTGTGCGCGCCAGTCGCGCTCCATGACGACCGGCTGCAACGCGTAGGAGAGGAGCGTCGCGCTCCAGCTGTGCTCGGGGGTGCCCACGGGGCTCACGATCAGACTCCCGTCGATGACTTCGGCGCGGAAGCCGGGGGTGGGGGGCAGCGCTTCGAGAAGATCTCGCGCCGTGCGAGCGGGCGGCGGATCCTTCGGGGAAACATGGTGTGAGGGACGTCCCCGTGTCGTTGTCGCCATCGACTTATCCCCCTCCGTGTTCGAGCAAGCACCCTAAGTGTCGCACGGACTCTCTTTGGATCCTGGACACATGCCCTCCGGTTATGGATCAGCTTGGCGGGGCGTTGGCGGAGGGGCGGGTGGTGCCGGTGTTCGGGCGCGTTCGTGTGAGGGGGCTCGCTCTGGAGTGGTCCCCGGGTGTCCGTTTTGCCGGGGCGGGCTACGATCGGACGGGCTTGGGAAGGGGGCGGCGTGGTCAAGGCGCTGGTGTTCGATGTGGGTGAGACGCTGATCGACGAGACGCGGATCTGGTCGCGCTGGGCCGACCGGCTCGGCGTCACCCGGTTCACCATGCTCGGCGTGCTGGGCGGCATGGCCGCGCTCGACCGGTCGTTCGAGGACGCGTTCCGGCTGCTACGGCCCGGGTTCGACGTCGAGGCCGAGCAGGAGGCGTGGAAGCGGGACGACCCCGCCGGGCTCCGGGTGAACTTCGACGCCGACGACCTCTATCCGGACGTACGGCCCGGCCTGGCCGCGTTACGCGGGCTCGGATACGAGCTGATCATCGCGGGCAACCAGCCGCCGCAGGCATATGACGCGCTGGCCGCGATGGATCTGCCCGTCGACGCGATCCACACCTCCGACGGCTGGGGGGTGTCCAAGCCCGATCCGGGCTTCTTCGCGAAGGTCGTCGCGGTGTCGGGGCGCGAGGCCGGCGAGATTCTCTACGTGGGCGACCGGCTCGACAACGACGTCCGGCCCGCCCGTGCGGCCGGAATGTGGACCGCCCTGATCCGCCGGGGCCCGTGGGGTCACCTGCACGCCGCCCGCCCCGAGGCGGCCGAGGCCGACCACGTCATCGACGACTTCCCCGGCCTCGTCGCGGCACTGGGAGGCAGGGCCGCCGGTTGATCGCGGACCGCTCGCGGAGTAGGGGGCGGGGTCGTGCACATCAGGCCATGTGCCTACGCGGAATCGGCTACCCGGTCGTGGATACTTCGCGGAGCCAGGCACATGGCTTCGACGGCGTCCTCGGTGAGGACACCGCGAAGGACCTCCCTAACGAGCCGGATCAGTCGGGTTCGATGTGGATGGCGCGTTCCTCGGCTGACAGGTCTCCGCTGTCGGGGCCGACGTCCCGGGCGTACTCCTCGGATGTCTCGTCCGGGCCGAGGCCCTCATCCGGCGCCACCAGGCGGTCCTCCTCGCGTGGGGGCCGCCGTTCGTGGTTCGGGGCCTCACGCCAGAGACGTTCGTCAAGCGTGTCCTGATGTCCGGGATCGTCCGGAAGGATCTCGTGGTGAAGGCCGAGGTCATCGGTCCACTCCTCGACTTCGACCGCCTGCTCGTCGCTTAGACCTTTACGGTCCGGGGGCATTTGACTCATATTGCGGCCCTACCCGTTTTACGCCCGAAAACCCACAGGTCAGAGCATGGCTCGGCGGCCGCCGAGCCATGCCGTGCCAGGCGGGTACGGTCACCCGTCGCCGAGCCAGACGAGGTCGGAGCCGAGCCGGTACGCCGCGCTCCGCGCGCTCGTCCACCGGCCGAATCCCCGGGGTGTGCCGACGGTGGCCGCGTCGCCGCCCGGCAGGGCCAGCCCGTAGGCCACCAACCGCGCCATGATCTCCTCTCCCTCTCCCTCTCCCTCGGCCTCCCGGACCAGCGCGAACACGCGGGGCAGTCCCCCGGCCAGCGCCCGAACCTCCTCCCTGCCGAGAGTCGAATCGGACTGCCAGGACAAACCGCCTCCGCCTCCTCCGGTCTCGCCGCGCCACGAGACCATGCCGTGGTAAACAGTCGGGTAGTCGGAACCGTCGAAGTGCTCCATCTCGGGTGCTTCCTTCCGGCATCGGGGCCGGGGCGGGCGTGGCCTCCAAGCGAAGCCCGCCCCGGTCTCCTTCTCTTTCCTGGTGTTCGTACGACCACGGGCTCTCCGGTTGACCGGTAGCTGCCGAACCGTGCACTTATTGTGACTGTCTCCTTACTCTGGGTATAGTTGCATGCACGACACGTGCTCCACAAGTTGTCCAACTTGATTGTTTGAGCTGGCATCCGGTTTGCGTGGATCTGCTCAGAAAGTCAGAAAGGGGGAGCATGGCTGCTCCAAAGTGGGTCACGTTGCGTTCTCAGTGGCTTGGCCAGCAACTCCGAGAGTTGCGCGAGGCCAACGATCTGCTCCTCAAGGACGTGGCCGAGTATCTGCAGCGCGATCCGGGCACCGTCAGCCGCTTCGAGTCCGGTGGCTATCCCATCCGGCGCCCGGACCTGCTGGCCCTCCTCGACCTGTACGGCGTGGCCGACGGCAGGCGACGCGAGAGCTTGATGAAGCTCAGCCAGGAGGTCTGGCAGAAGGGCTGGTGGGACGGGTACGCCAACGAGGTCGTTGGCTGGCTTATCGACTATGTGTGGTTGGAGTCGCGGGCCCAGGAGATCCGTACGTTCGACAACACTTTGCTGCCAGGTCTGTTCCAGACCGAGGATTATGCGCGTGCGGTGATCGCAGCCGCCGATTTTGATGTTGAGGCCGGGCAGAGATCGCGCTGGCTCGAACTTCGCATGGCTCGCCAGGGGATTCTCCAGGGTGATGCTCCGCCGCGACTGTCGGCGATCATCGACGAGGCGGTACTACGCAGAGAGGTCGGCGGTTCGCAATGCCTGGCCGCTCAGCTCCGTCGTCTGGCTGAGTACGCCGCTCGGCCGAACATCGAGATTCGAGTGTTGCCGTTCAGCGCCGGAGCACACGCCAGTCCGACCGGCGCGTTTCGGATCCTGACGATAGAGAAGCCATTTCCCGAGGTTGCTTATGCGGATACCCCGAAGGGCGCAATTTACGTGGAATCGCCTGATACCGAGCGCTTGGTGCAGGCGTACGATGAGTTGCAAAAGCTCTCGCTCGGGCCTGAGGAGTCCGTAAAGGTCATTTCCAAACTGTCAGAGGAGCGGTCGCGGTGAACATGATGGAAAGACGTGGGATGCCCAGCTCGGAGGAGTTGGACCAGGTGGCCTGGCGCATCAGCACGAAGAGCGAGAACGGCGGCGGAAACTGCGTGGAGGCCGGGCCGTTGGCTGATGGTAGTGGGCGGGTGGCGGTGCGGCACAGTCATCGGCCTGATGGTGAGGTGATCGTCTATACCCGCGCGGAGTGGGAGGCGTTCGTCGGTGGTGTCAAGGACGGGGAATTCGACTTCGCCGGCACTTGATTCTCTGGCGCAAACCGTACATATTCCCCGACGGCAGAATGAGGTGCGGTGAACGCGATGCAGGAGCACAGTAAGCCCAGCTCCGGTGAACTGGCCGGTGTGGCCTGGCGCATCAGCACGAAGAGCGACAACGGCGGCGGAAGTTGCGTGGAGGCCGGGCCGTTGGCCGATGGTAGTGGGCGGGTGGCGGTGCGGCACAGTCATCGGCCTGATGGTGAGGTGATCGTCTATACCCGCGCCGAGTGGGAGGCGTTCGTCGGCGGCGTCAAGGACGGGGAATTCGACTTCTCCGGCACCTCGGGCTGAGGCGAGGGGCCTGAACGTGATGACGGCCCGTCAGGTCCGGCCCGTCGGTCATTCGTCCGACAGGTAGACGGCACGCCCTTCGCGCCGGGCGAGGCGGGCGGTGTGCAGGCGGGTGGCGGCGTTCTCCCCAAGGAGGGTGGCGGCGGTGTGCCACGGGAGGAACGCCACCTCGTCAAGCTCCTCGACCTCCGGGCTGATCTGGCCGGGATCGCTCAGCACGCCGCCGTCGAACACGAAGTGGATCAGCGAGCGGGGGCGTTCCCCCGACGGGGGACTCCAATGGACCACGAGGAGTTCACCCACCTCGACGGGCACGCCGAGCTCCTCGGTCACCTCGCGCCTCGCGCACGCGTGGGGCGCCTCGCCCTCTTCCACGACTCCACCGGGGAAATCCCAGGTCGGCCGGTAATTGGGCTTGACCAGCAGCACCCGGTCCTCGGGGTCGGTGATCAGCAGGCAGGCGCAGGTGAACACGGTGGGCAGGGTGGCGTACCAGGTGACGGGGTCGAGGTAGGGCTTGCTCACCCTTCCCACGCTACCGCCGCGAGCCGTCCGTCCCGGGCAAGGCCCGCCGAGCCGTCACCGGTCGTCCGCATCCGGACAGGCGGCTCTCCCCGTGGACGGGCTCTCGCTCAGCCGAGCTTCTTGACCAGCACCTCGAACTCCAGGTCGTCCCTGGTCGGCAGGCCGAAGCTCTCGTCGCCGTAGGGGAACGGGGCCGTCTCGCCGGTGCGGACGTAGCCCCGGCGCACGTACCAGGCCAGCAGTTCCTCGCGGACCGAGATCACCGTCATGCGCATCTCGTCCACCCCCCACTCGTCGCGGGCGAGACGCTCGGCCTCGGCGAGGACCGCCTTACCGAGGCCGCTGCCCTGCAGCGTGGGGCGTACCGCGAACATCCCGAAGTACGCGTGTCCGCCCTGGTGCTCCACCTGGCAGCAGGCGATGATCTCGCCCTCCGACTCCGCGACCAGCATGCGGCCGTCCGGGTTTTCCACCGCGGCGGTCACGCCCCGGGCATCGGTCCGCTGCCCGCCCAGCAGATGCGCCTCGCTCGTCCAACCGGCCAGGCTCGCCTCTCCCCGGTACGCGGACTCGACCAGGGAGACCAGGGTGGGGATGTCCGTGACGGTGGCGGCACGGAAGGTCGCTCGCGCGGTCCGCGAAGGGCTGTTCATGCGTGCGGGGTCCTCTTCAGCAATCGGTGGATCATGCGGATGCCGGGACATCCGGTGCCGTGAGCCAAATCTAGCGGGACGGTTCTCCCCGGCCTACCGCCGCCGTATCAGTGCAGCGTGACGAAGTCGACGCCGTACCCCCAAAGCCCGACACCGGACTGAGTGACGGCCTCTGCCGTCCAGTCGCGGCTCTCCAGCTGCCGGAGCAGGCGTTCGCCGGTGGCGGGATCCGACGGGTACCGGACGTGCTCGGCGGGTGGTTTGCTTGCTCCATGGACGAGGTGCAGATCACTAAATATCTGGATAGATTGGGCGTGTCCCGGCTCGCGGAGCCGGATGCTCGGAGCCTGCGGGCCTTGCAGTTCGCGCACCTGAGGACGGTGCCGTTCGAGAACCTGAGCATCCATCTCGGCGAGCCGATCTCGCTCGACTCCGACGCGCTGTTCGACAAGATCGTCAACCGCCGTCGCGGCGGTTTCTGTTACGAGCTGAACGGGTTGTTCGCCGAGTTGCTGACCGCGCTCGGCTACCGGGTGACGCTGCTGGCCGCCCGGGTCTTCGGCGGCGGCGCGCCGGGGCCGCTCTTCGACCACCTGGCACTCCGCGTCGATCTCGACGAGCCGTGGCTGGTCGACGTCGGGTTCGGCGACTTCTCCGACGAGCCGCTGCGGCTCCACGAGCGCGCGGAGCAGAAGGACGGCGGGGGCGTGTTCCGGATCGCGCCCGCCCCCGGCGACCACGGTGACCACGGCGACCTCGACATCACGCACAATGGCGACCCGGGTTACCGGCTGACCGCCCGGCCCTACGAGCTGGCGGACTTCGTCCCGACCTGCTGGTGGCAGGCGACCTCCCCGCAGTCGCACTTCACCAGGTCACCTGTCTGCTCGATGCGCACGGCCCGGGGCCGGACCACGCTCAGGGACCGCAAACTGATCCACAGCGTGGACGGCGAGCGCACCGAACGCGTCCTGGACGAGACCGAACTCCTCCCCGCCTACCTCGACTCCTTCGGGATCGCCCTCGACCGGGTCCCCTCCGCTACTCCGCCGTCATAGCTGCCCTGGCCAGGTTGAACCTGGCTGAGCTTCTGCCCACGGAATGACCTGGAGTGCGGTTCTCCACCGGGATACGGCCCGGTCAGGCCGTGGTGAGGGAGCGGTCGCGGTTGACGAGGGCGGCGTAGGGGCCGCCGGCGGCGAGGAGATCGTCGTGGCTGCCGCGTTCGACGATGCGGCCCCGGTCGAGGACCACGATCTGGTCGGCGTCGCGGATCGTCGACAGGCGGTGGGCGATCGTGATGGTGGTCCGGCCGCACGGGGATCGTCGGTCAGGCGAGTTTTTCGTGCCGTTCGACACTTCTGGTCTGTTCGGTCATGGAACTCTTTTCCGAAGTTTGCTCGAACAAGAGGTCACTGTGCTGGTCAGACCCCTCCTCGGGCAGTTGATCCGCCGGGGAGCGCACCCGGTGGGGACAGGGGCGGCCCGAGCTCGAACGCGCCGCCGCCGGTCGCTCATCAACTTTCCTGACAGCGGATTGTTGATCTATCCGAAAGTGATCTATAACGTCATTTAGCGTGACTCGTCCCCCCAAGTTGCTTAAAGTACTGATCGCCGCAGTTGTGCTGATCCCTATCGGCCTCGCCTCCCTGCCCGCCTCCGCCGACCCCGCCCCGGACCCGGAGCACCCCTGGCGCCTGGAACACTGGCCCCAGACCCAGCCCTGGCAGCAGGACGCCCCCGAGGCCTCGGCCGCGCGGCGCGCCGAGCCCGTCACCCCGGCACCGATCGACCCGCAGAACTGGAAGAACCCGGACCACATGACGTGGGCCGACTACCGCAAACCCCCCGGCACCAACTGGGCCGACCCCGCGGTCAAGGGTTCCAAGCGCACCTTCCGCGGCGCGCTCGTCCTGGCCGACTATCCCAACCAGCCGTTCGTGGTCACCCAGCCCAAGGGCTCGACGGTCTTCAGGAACCCCAGCGCCGAGGCCCACGACATTCCCCGCGACCAGGTCGCCGGCTTCTACCGGGACTTCCTCAACACCCCCAACGACCTCAACCGGGGCCACACCATCCACGAGTACTGGATGGAGGACTCCGGGGGGCGTTACGGCGTGGAGCTGACCGCGTTCGGCCCCTACCAGATGCCGGGCAAGTCACACGAGTACGCCATGGAGTTCCAGGGAGGCACCGCCTGCCCGGCCGGTGACGCCTGCAACCGCAACATCAGGACCGACGCGCGGGCGGCGTGGATCGGCGACGTCGGCCAGGAGGTTCCGGCGGGCTTCGACTTCGTCTTCTACCTGAGCGCGGGACAGGATGAGTCGGCCACCTGGCAGGAGTTCGGCCCGATCAAGTTCCCCACCAAGGAGGCGGTGACCGACGACTTCGGCCCGCCCGACCCGGCCCTGCCCAACTGGGCCAGAACCCGCTACGTGGAGTGGACCTCCTGGGCCTCGGCCGCCTCCATCTGGCCCAACGCCGGGGGCGGGTCCTCCACCCAGGCGGAGAGCTCGGGGCAGGGCGTCTACGCCCACGAGCTCAGCCACATTCTCGGCATCGGCGACAACTACAACAACCCGTTCGGGGTACCGCCGCGCCGGGCGTACACCGGGATCTGGGAGATGCTCAGCCGGGGCAGCTTCAACGGCCCGGGTGGCCCGCACAGCCGCTGGCTGATCCCGCCCACCTCGGGCGGCTCCATGGGAGCCCAGCACATGCTCCGCAACAAGATCAAGCTTGAGATGGTGGACGAGAACAACGTGCTGCGCCTGTCCCGTGAGGCGCTAGCCGAGTCCGGGGTCGTCGTGGCGGAGGTGACCGCCCGGGTGATCCAGCCGGGACCGGCCGGTCTGTCCGGGGTCAACATCGCCTTCGGTGACGGCGACCGCAGCCCGGCCTGCGACGTGCGCACCGACCCGTTCTGCGACGGCGGCGGATACCACAACTACACGCTCGAGGTCGTGGACAGGATGGGCGCCGACTCCTTCACGCCCGACTCGGGTGTGCTGCTGGCCAAGACCAAGAACGCCGACCAGGCGCCCTTCGAGTGGGTGATCGACGCCAACCCGCAGGACATCGGCATGACCGACTACGTCCTGCCGGACGGCACCGCCGTGCCCATCACGATCGGCGACTACCGCCAGTTGTCGGACGCCCTGTTCCACGCGGGCACCGGCTCGGGCTCCGAGTTCGAGTACGTGGACGAGGCCAACCGGCTCCACTTCTACGTCCTGGATCTCAAGCGCGACCGCAAGGGCGTGCTCTCCTACACGGTGGCGATCCGCTCACTGGACGGCGCCGGCCCGAACAAGCGCGGGGTGAAGGTGCTCCCGTCCGTCGGCCTCCCGTCCGGCGACGGCTTTTCCACCTGCCGCTTCCCGCTGTTCAACACCGGCAGGGCCGCCCAGGCCGCCGGGCAGCACCCCGAGGATGTGAGCGCCTATCTCAAGAGTGACGTCTACCGGCTGTCGGCGAAGGTCGAGGGCCGAGGCTGGACCGCCTCGCTGCCCAACGAGCTCGCGACCGCGGGCTCGGGCAAGAGCACGCTGGTCGCCGTCAACGCCCTGCGGGCGGCGGGCGGCAACCACGTCGCGAAGGTGACCCTGACCGCCACCTCGGAGAGCGATCCCACCAAGACCGCCAAGGCGACCTGTCAGGTGCTGGGGCGCTGAGGCCCGGACCGTGTCACCCCCGGCGGGGGTGACACGGAAGGTGTTCGGAGTGAGGGCGCGCGGGGCGTTCCTCGTGGAGAATGGAGCTGATCGTCCGGTGGCCGGGTCACCCGGCCACCGGACGGTCATTCGCAGGGCGTGTCGTGCTCTTCCTACGAGGGGTGTGAATGGCCGGGCCGTCGAACGTGCCTGATCGGCGTGGCTCCAGACCGCCGAGACGCCGGATCCCGCTGGCGGCGCCCGCGGTGGCGGGGATCGCCGCGGCCGTGGCCAGCGTCCTGGCGACCTCGCTGGACGTGTGGGAGCTGCCCACCGAGGCCAAGATCGGCGCCACCGCGGTCGCCGGTCTCCTGGTCGGACTGCTCACCTGGGCGACGACCGGCAGGCAGGCCGAGGAACCGAGCACGGCCGCCACGGTGCCGTGGCGCCCGCCGGACCAGTGGCCGCCGGTCTCCGCACACTTCACCGGCCGTACCGAGTCGCTGGCCGAGCTGCGTGAGGTCTTCGCCGCGCGCCGCCGCTCCAGGGACCACGCGGAGAACGCCTCGCCGCTGGTCGTCTCGGTGTACGGCAGGGGCGGGGTGGGCAAGTCCGTGCTCACCGCCAGGTTCGGCCACGAGATCGCCGGAAGCTTTCCCGACGGCCGCCTCTACGCGGACCTGCGCGGTGAGGTGGAGGCTCCGGTCGGTCCGGAGGAGGTGCTGATCGGCTTCCTGCGCGCGCTCGGCGTCCGGCTCACCACCGACCCCGGAGGTCTCGCCGAGCTCCGCGCGCTCTGGCTGACCTGGACCAAGGGCAGGCGCATCCTCATCTGCCTGGACAACGCCCGGGACGGCGACCAGGTCAAGGACCTGATCCCGGCCGAGCCGGGGTGCGCGGTCCTGATCACCTCCAGGCAGCCGCTGTTCCTGCTCAACACCTACGACAAGCGGCTGTCGGTGTTCAGCGAGGCGCAGGGCGTCGAGCTGCTGGCCCGGCTGGCCGGGGACGACCGGGTCGCCGCCGACCTGGAGTCGGCCCAGGAGATCGTACGGATGTGCGACCATCTGCCGCTGGCCATCAGCATCTGCGGCGGACGCCTGGCCACCCGGGAGAACTGGACGCTGCGCCGGCTCGCCGACCGGCTGCGGGACGAGCGCCGCCGCCTGGACCAGCTTGAGATCGCCCGCAGGCTGGACAAGAGCGTGCGGGCCTCCCTCCAGCTGAGCTACGACGACTGCACCGGCCTGCAGCGCCGCCTGCTGCGCCTGCTCAGCCTGCTGAGCGCTCCCGACGTGCCCGGCTGGGTGGCGGGGGAGCTGCTCGCCACCTCGGAACCCGAGGGCGCCGACCAGCTGGAGGCGCTCATCGACGCCCAGCTCGCCGAGTGCTCGGGTACCGACTTCTCCGGGACGATGCGCTACCGGCTGCACGACCTCGTCCGGATCTTCGCCCGTGAGCTGGCGTTCTCCGACGACGACGAGAGTCACCGCCGGGCCGCCATCGAGCGGGTCCTGTCCGGCTACCGCCGCCGCGCGGAGACGGCGGCCGTGGCCCGCTGGCCACAGGACTGGGGGCGCAGGGTCAGGCCCGCCGGGCCGGAAGCGGCGACGCGGGCCCAGGTCTCGGCGGCCGACTGGCTCAACGCCGAGCGGCTGACCCTGGTCGCCGTGATCGGCCAGGCCAGGAGCATGCAGATGTGGGAGCTGGCCTGGGGGCTCGGCCGGGCCTTCTGCTCGCTCTGCCACTCGTTGCGGGCCTACTGGTCCGACTGGCGGGCGGTCGCCGAGATCCTGTGCGAGGCCGCGGAGCGGATGGACGACCGGCGGGCACTGGGCATCGCGCTGCTGGACCGGGCGGCGGTGGCGGGCGGCCAGGGCGGCCACCACAGCGCCGCGGCGGACGCCGAACGGGCTCTGGAGATCTTCACCGACCTCGGCGAGTCCTGGTGGGCGGCGCGGGCGATGCGCACGGTCGGCATGACCCTGTTCAACAACGGCAACCTGGACCGGGGACAGGGCTACCTGATCGGCGCGGTCACCGCCTTCAAGGGCGAGGAGGACCGCTGGTGGACGGCCAGGACCCGGCGCAACCTCGCGGAGCTCAGGCTCGCCCAGCGCAGGCCCGAGGAGGCGCGCGAACTGCTGGAGGAGGCCCTGGAGGTGTTCGAGCGCGACCGCAACCGCTACTCGGAGGCGCAGACGCTGCGCGCCTACGGGGAGGTGCTCGGTGTGACGGCCAGGGGATCGCACGCCGCCGGTGACAGCCGCGCCGCCGAGGAGGCATTCGCCAGGGCCGGTTTCAGCCTGGACCGGGCGGCCGAGATGTTCCGGCTCCGCGGCGAGCTGTGGGAGGAGGCCAGGTGCCTGCGCGCGGCAGGGGAGGTCGGCAACCCGGCCAACGCGCTCCGCGAGCTCACCTACGTGCGCCGGGCCACCGAGATGCTGACCGCGCTCGGCGACTCGTGGGGCGTCGCCAGGGCCGAGCTGTCGGCGGGACGCGCCCACGGGCGGCTCGGCCGCACGCGAGAGGCACAGGAGTCGCTGCTGCGGGCGGTGCGCGACTTCGAGGAGCTGGGTGACCGCTGGTGGATGGCCAGGAGCCTGCGCCACCTGGGGGAGGCGTATCTGGAGGCGGGTGAGCGGCAGGCCGCGGTGGACGCCCTGCGCCAGGCCCAGGACATCTACCGCAGCCTCGGCAACCAGGCGGGGATGGGCCGCACCCTGGAACTCCTGCGCCGTGCGGAGGGCTGAGCGTCCCCCTTCACGCCTGGCCGAGAGTGCGGCCAGAGGCCTCAGGGGTCGGCGGTCGTCAGCAGGTGCCTGGCGGCGCCGCGGGCCTCGTCGATGCTCTTGTGGAACAACTCCCTGATCTGCCGGGCCTGCTCGGTCAGGCGTTCCAGGTCGGGGACGGCCAGCGCGTCCTCCGCCGTCTCGGCGACCAGTGCCTCGTACTGCGGGGTCCGTTCGGCGAGCACCTGAAGCTGCCGGTGGGCGAGGTAGAGGCCGTCGGCCTTGCGGACCTGCCTGGCGTACTCCTCCAGCGTGCGGATCCGCCTGGTCAGCGAGCTCTCGGCGGCCTTCAGCGCCCCGACATAGGGGGTGAACGCCTCGGCCACCTCCGGTGGGGGCGCGTCCGGTACGAGGCGGCGGTGCTCGGCCCTCAGTTTCGACAACCGCACCAGTTTCGTGGCGATCTGCCAGGTCTGCGCGGGCAGCGTCACCGCGTTGTCGATCGTGTCGAGCAGCCCTGCCCGGTTGATCTGGGAGTCGAGCACCGTCTTGGTGGCGTCCTGCGCGCGGCGGAGCAGGTCGCCGCAGTCGGCGTCGAGGTCCTCGGGCAGGACGAACCGGTCGCCGTGCTCCACGGCCAGCCGGACGCGCCGCCGCTCGCGCAGGCTCCGGGGGTCGTCGCTCAGGCTGCGCAGCACGGCGACGAAGATCAGGATGAGGGCGGCAAGTAAGCCGCCCGCAATACTCAGCACCGCCATGAGCAGCAGGAGCCCGGCGATCGCGAACGCCTTGACGAGATCGGGGCTCCTGGCTTCGGGGATGTGTCCCAGCCTGGCCGCGCGCAGCGCCTGCGGGCCGGCGCGCAGGACCGAGGAGATCGATTCGGGCAGAGCCGGATCGATCAGCAGATGCGGGGTGCGTCTCCTCGGATCCACGTGATCTCCTTGCGTCCGGACACAGGCGGGCACCTTCACTCTTCCTCATGGAGAAAAATGCGGTGCATTTACGGACGCGGTACATGGACATCGGCAATTACGGAAATAGGTCCTATGTGTTAACTGGCCATACGTAAAGGGGCGTATAAACTTGGCGGCGATGAACGACTTCACGCGTTGGATTGATCTTGAAGGTGCCGTCAACGTACGCGACCTCGGCGGGCTCGCCACGGTGGACGGCGGGACCACACGCTTCGGCCGCATCTACCGGGCCGACAACCTGCAGGGGCTGACCGAGCGGGACATTCAGCTGCTCGTCGCCGACCTGAAACTCCGCAACGTCGTCGACCTGCGCTCGGGTCCCGAGGTGCGCCTGGAGGGGCCGGGGCCGCTCACCGCGGTGCCGGAGGTGAGCATCCACCACCTCACCCTGTTCGCCGAGGGCGGCAGGTACACCGATGTCGAGGCCGACACCATCGAGGGCGACCGGGTGCTGCCCTGGACGGCGCGGGACGAGGAGGACCTCGCCGAGTTGCGGGTGACCGGCTACTACTACGCCTACCTCCGCGACCGTCCCGACTCGGTCCTGGCGGCCCTGCGCGCCATGGCCCGCGACGACGGCGCGGCCCTCGTGCACTGCGCGGCGGGCAAGGACCGCACCGGTGTCGTCAGCGCCCTCGCGCTGGAGGTCGCCGGTGCCACCCGTGAGGCGATCGTCGCCGACTACATCGCCACGGGTGACCGCCTGGAGGGCATCCTGGCCCGGCTGCGTTCCAGCGCCACCTACCGCGACGACCTCGACAACCGCCCGGCCGACGACCACCGGCCGAGGCCCGAGTACATCGAGCAGTTCCTGCACGTCCTGGACAACCGTTTCGGCGGCCCGCTCGAATGGCTCGGCTCGCACGGCTGGAGCGAGAGCGACTCCGGTCTCCTCCGCGCCCGCCTGCGCGACTGAGGACCCTTGTCAGGTCGCACGACCGGCCCGCGCCTCCAGTACGGAGGCGCGGCATCCGGATGTTGAGCGGTGGCGCGTCGTCAGGTCGTCAGAGGGTGACGACCCGGCGCTCGGCGGCCGAGCGCCGGGCCGCCTCCAGCACCGTGAGAGCCTCGACGACCTCCTCGGGGTCGACCGGTGGTGGAGCGCCCTGGCGCAGAGTGGCGGCCACGGCCCGGTAGAACCCGGCGTAGGCGCCGGGTTCGGTGGGGACGACGCGGTTGTCGTCGTCGGTGCCGAGGGTGCCCCACCGCTCCGGAGGCTCCGTACCGAAGCCGGGAGAGGCGGGGGTGAGACCGGCGCGCAACTGCTCCTCCTGCACGTCCAGCCCGTACTTCAGGTAGCCCGCCCGCGAGCCGAGCACCCGGAAGCGGGGGCCGAGCCGGGGGGCGACCGCGCCGGCCCACAGGTGGGAACGGGCCCCGCTCGAGTGGGAGAGGGCGATGAAGGTGTCGTCGTCGGCGTTCACCCCCGGGCGCCGCACGTCCGACTCGGCGTAGACGTCGACGACCGGGCCGAGCAGGCGCAGAACCTGGTCGACCAGGTGGCTGCCGAGGTCGTAGAGCAGCCCGGCGACCTCGTCGGTGCCGCCCGTCTCACGCCAGCCGCCCTTCGGTACCGGCCGCCAGCGCTCGAAGCGCGACTCCAGCCGGGTGATCTCGCCGAGCTCGCCCGCCGAGACCAGCCGCCCGAGTGTCAGGAAGTCGCCGTCCCAGCGCCGGTTCTGGAACACGGTCAGCATCAGGCCGCTCGCACGAGCCAGCTCCACCAGGCCGCGCGCCTGTCCGGCGGTCGCGGCCAGCGGCTTGTCCACCACGACCGGTAGGCCGGCCTTCAGGGCGGCCTCCGCCAGCGGAACGTGGGTGCGGTTGGGGGAGGCGATCACGACCAGGTCGACCGGGTCGGCGCCGTCCCACAGGGCGGCGGCGTCGCCGACCACCCGCGCGCCGTACTTCCCCGAGGCCTCGGCGGCCCGGCCGGGATCACCGGTGACCACCGCGGACAGCCGCATGCCGGGGGTCGCGGTGATCAGCGGGGCATGGAAGAACGCCCCCGCCACCCCGTACCCGACGAGGCCGACGCGCAGCTCAGTCACCGCGATGCTCGTCGCGTTCGGCCAGGAACGCCTCGAACTGGGCGGCGAGCTCGTCGCCGGTCGGCATCTCCGTGGACTCGGCCATCAGGCTCTCGCGCTCGGAGCCCGCGGCGAACGCGTCGTACTGCTGTTCCAGGCCGGTGATGGCGGTGGACAGTTCCTGGGAGGCCTCGATCTGCTCGGCGATCTCGGCGTCGGTCTTCCCGGCGGCCTCGCGCAGGCCGTCCAGCGGGAACACCAGCCCGGTGTTCTTGGTGACCGCCTCCAGCGCGGTCACCGCGGCCGAGGGGTATTCGGCCTGCGCCAGGTAGTGCGGAACGTGCACGGCGTAGCCGAGGGCGTCGTGCCCCTTGGCGCCGAGCCGGAACTCGATCAGCGCGGTCGCGCTGCCGGGCACCTGGACCTTGCCGAAGGCACTGGTCTGACCGGCGACGAGCTCGGGCCGGCTGGCGTGTCCGGTGACGCCCAGCGGGCGGGTGTGCGGGACGGCCATCGGGATGCCGTGGAAGGTCACCAGCCTGCCGACACCCAGCCGGGTGACCAGCGTTTCGACGGCAGAGGTGAACAGCTCCCACTCGCGGTCCGGTTCGGGGCCGCTGAGCAGCAGGAACGGTGTGTCCGTGCTGTCCTGGACGAGGCGCAGCGTGATCTCGGGGCTCTCCACGGACACCCAGCGGTCACTGTCGAAGGTCATGGTGGGCCGCCGGGAGCGGTAGTCGAGCAGGCGGTCCACGTCAAAGGTCGCCACGACCCGGTGCTCCAGCTCGTCGAGCAGATGGGTGATGGCGAGCCGTCCGGCGCCACCGGCGTCCACGAACCCGTCGAAGTGGTAGAGCAGCACCGGATCGGTCAGCTCAGGGACGTCTCCGCTGAGCCGGTAGAGATCCGTCGGGTCGAACACCGTTTTCCAGCCTTTCGTCGATCGTCTCTTCAGCTCAACCCACGGGGGGTCCGCTGAATTCCGGATGCCCTCGGCGGTCACAGGCACCCTATCGGGGCACAATGGGTCACATGCAGCCTGACCCTGAGCGTGGGGGGTTCGCAACCCGTCTGTTCGACCTGGCGAGAGCCGGTGAGACGGAGACGCTCCGTGCCTATGGCGAGGCCGGGGTTCCAGCCGGCCTCACCGACGACAAGGGTGACACGCTGCCGAGGCTCGCCGCCTGACACGGCCACGCCGAAACGGTCCGGGCACTCGCCTCGCTGGGCGCCGACCCGGGCAGGGCCGACGACCGGGGACGGACGCCGCCGGCGGGTGCGGTCTTCGAGAGGGCGCTCCTGCCGGCCGATACCGACCCGGATGCCGGAACTCCCTCGGCGACGGACGCGGCCCGGACGTTCGGCCAGGATGAATACCGGAAATGGTCCGGGCATTAACCTGAAAATTGCGATATCCAGGTGTTTACCGATGTATAGGAAAACTATCGCCCTTCGGCCATCCTGGAGGAGTGGGAACTACTACTACGCGTAGGTCAGGCCTACCGCTTCGCGTCCCCCCGTTACCCTGCCCCTTTCCCAGCGAGGTCAGCCCCCATGTCGAAAGGGTCAACGCCGAGACCCTCGACTGGCTGGTGGACACCGGCATCCTGGATGATGCCGAGACCGTGGAGCGCTATCGGCGGGCGAAGTACGGCTGGCTGGGGGCCCGTACGTACCCCTACGCCGAGCACCACACGCTCCGCCTGGTGACCGACTGGTGCGTGTGGCTGTTCGCCTTCGACGACGCCTTCTGCGAGTCGGGCCGCGGCGCAGGTGAGATAACCCGCGCCCTGCCCCGGCTGTTCACCGTCCTCGACGACCTGGAGGCCGGGCAGGAGGTCGACGAGGTCTTCGCCAGGACGCTCCTGGAGATCAAGGGCCGGATCGCCAGGTACGGAGACGACGACCAGCTCGACCGCTGGCGCTCCGTTACCAAGGACTACCTCTTCGCCCAGGTGTGGGAGGCCGCCAACTGCGAGGCCGACGTGGTTCCGCAGGTGGACGACTACCTCTTCATGCGGCGGCGCACCGGCGCCATGCTCACGGTCTTCGCCCTCATCGACGTCGCGAGCGGACGGGCCCTCACCCCCGAGGAGTGGCGCCACCCCGACGTCAAGGCGATCACCGAGAGCGCCAACGACGTCGTGGTCTGGGACAACGACCTCATCTCCTACGCCAAGGAGAGCGAGGGCGTCAACTCCCGCAACAACCTGGTGAGCGTGCTCGCCAGGCACCGGGGCTACTCCCGGCAGCAGGCGATGGAGGCGATCGGCGCCATGCGCAACCAGGCCATCGCCGACATGGTGGCGCTGCGCCCCTCCCTTGAGGCGCTCGGCTCCGAGGCGGTGCTCGCCTACGTGCGCGGCCTGGAGTTCTGGATCAGCGGCAGCGTCGACTACTCGCTGACCAGCTCCCGCTACACGACGGCCTGGCAGCAGGGGGGAGAGTCCGCCGGGTGACTCACCCGGAGAGCACCTGACCGTCCTCGTGGTCTCCGAGCGCGAGGACGATCAGCTCCTCCAGGTTCAGCTTCCTGCCCTGGGAGAAGGCCTTCTCGTGTGCCTCGTCGCCGAGGACGCGCCGGCACTCCTTGACGCAGCGGTCGTGCTCGGAGTTGAAGAACGGGGAGCCCATCTGCGGCATCCCGAAGGTCCGCCAGTTGGCCTGACCGCCGCCCATCAGCAGGGAGGCGAGCACCGGCTGGCCGTCCTCCAGCGCCTGCCTGGCGACCACCTCGATCGCCAGGCCGATGCCGAGCACGTCGTGGAAGTAGCGTTTGAGGCGGAGCGCCTCACGGGCGTTCGACGTGGCCTCGGGCGAACGGCCCATCGCCTGGCACACGCTGGCGAGCGCGTAGATGGCGTACGAGCGCAGCCACAGCTCGCCGCGCTGGGTGCAGACCGCGATGCAGTCGCGCAGCAGCACCTCGGCCTCGGCCGGCTCGTTCTGGATGAGCAGCACCATGGACAGCTCGACGATCGAGGGGAGCAGACCCGGGTTGAGCTCCCGCCCGCTCTTGTGGAACTCGATCGCCACGCCCAGCAGCGCGCTCGCCTTCTGCAGGTCGTTCTGGAGGAAGGCGGCGGTGCCGAGCATCTTGGTGGCCAGGATGACCGCGCCCGAGTCGCCGACCCTGACGGCGTCCGAGCTGCACTGCTCCGCGGCCTCGATGGCACCGCTGATGTTGCCCTGCGCGCTGTTGATGTAGGACAGCACCCAGAGCGCCTTGCACCGCTCGGCGCTCGGCTGGCGAGCCAGCTCCAGGGTCTTCTCCAGATAGAGCCTGCCCTCGCGGGCCAGCCCGCAGGCGACCCACATGAACCACAGGGAGGACAGCAGCTTCAGCCCGGACTGCACCTCGCCGGGAGTGCGCAGGCAGTAGTCGAGCGCGACGCGGATGTTGTCGTGCTCGTGGCGCATCCTGACGTACCAGTAGACCTGGCGGGCGCCCGACCAGGCGTCCTCGCTCCTTGAGGCCAGCTGCAGGTAGTAGTCGCGGTGCTTCTCCCTGATCCGGTCGCGCTCACCGAGCTTGTCCAGCCACTCCTCGCCGTACTGCCGCAGGGTGTCGATCAGCTGGTAGCGGTGCCCGGACGGCGTGCCGTCGCTCAGCAGGATCGACTTCTCCACCAGGCTGGAGATGAGGTCCATGATGTCCTCTGAGGGGAGACTGTCCCCTGAGCAGACGTAGCGGGCGGCATCGAGCTCGAAGTCTCCCGCGAAGACCGACAGCCGTGCCCACAGGAGCCGCTCGGCCGGCTCGCACAGCTCGTGGCTCCAGCCGATCGCGGCCCGCAGCGTCTGGTGCCTGGGCAGCGCGGTGCGGCTGGCCCCCGCGAGCAGGCTGAACCGGTCGGCCAGCAGGCCGAGGATCTGCTCCACGGAGAGCGCGCGCATCCGGACCGCGGCCAGCTCGATGGCGAGCGGGATGCCGTCGAGACGGCGGCAGAGCTCGGCCACCGGGCCGATGTTGCCCTCGTCCAGCATGAAGTTGGGCACCACCGCACCGGCCCGCGCGACGAAGAGCTGAACCGCCTCGTTGGTGAAGACGTCCTCGCCCGGGGAGTCGCCGGGGACGGTCAGCGGCGGGATGGTGACCGTGTGCTCGCCCTTGGCGTTCAGCGACTGGCGGCTGGTCGCCAGGATGGTCAGGCCCTTGGCGCTGCGGAGCAGGTCCTCGAAGAGCGCGGCGCACGCGTCGACCAGGTGCTCGCAGGTGTCGATGATCAGGAGGATCTCGCGGTCGCCCAGCCACTCGATCAGCGTCTCGTCCGCCGAGCGGGCGGACTGGTCGGCGATCCCGAGGGCCGAGGTGATCGTGTGGCGCACCATCCCCGAGTCCTGGAGGCGGGCCAGGTCGGCGAACCAGACGCCGTCCTTGAACTGGCTGCGCATCAGATGCGCGATCCGCAGGGCGGTGCGTGACTTGCCGACCCCTCCGATGCCGGTCACCGTGACCAGACGGTGCTCGCTCAACCGCTGCCTGAGCGTGGTGAGCAACCTGGTGCGCCCCACGAAGCTGGTCAGCTCGTTGGGGAGATTGCCGTCTCGCCGCCATCCTGCTGGCGTTGTCATGGCGCCTCACGGGGGTTGCGGAAACCTGCCCTCGCATCGTACCCGCTGGGCTTTCACCTGTCCCAGGCGTGGCCAAGCCCCGCCAGCCTTCTCCGCGAAGAGACAGGCCCGGCCTGTCTTCTTCGCGGAGCGAGAAGACAGGCCGGGCGGATGGCTAGCATGGGCACGTGACAGTGCTCGAACCCGATGACCTGCGTCCCGATGACCTGCGTCCCGTCGACCTCGCCGACGACGGCCTGCCGGTCCTGCCCGACCAGACCGCCGACGACACCGACGTCGGCTGGAGCGAGTGGCGCGAGGCCGACGACGACGCCCGCCTGATCGAGGAGCGCCCCCCGCACTGGGGCTAGGAGACCACGTCCTTGACGCGGAAGCGGCGGAAGGCGAACGCGATCATGATCACCGAGTAGGTGACCGAGACGGCCACCCCCTTGAGCATGCCCTCGTACGAGGGCTGGGCCGCCAGGGCGTCCAGCCACGCGTTGCTCCAGAACGTCGGCAGGAACTCCCTGAGCGAGCCGAGCGCCTCGACCGCCTGCAGGATGTTACTGACGATCACCAGGCCGACCGCCCCGCCGACCGCGCCCAGCGGGGAGTCGGTGCTGACCGAGAGCAGGAAGGCCAGGGCCGCGACCACGAACTGGCTGACCAGGACATAGCCGACCACCACCCCGAACCGGGGCAGCACGTCCAGCGCGGCGATCGTCTCGCCGGTCTGCGGCACCCGGACGTCGTTCCAGCCGAAGGCGAGGGTGCCGGCCAGCAACGCCATCACCGGCAGGCAGATCACCGCCGCCGCCGAGTAGCCCATCGCGACGATCAGCTTCTGCCGCAGCAGCCGGTCGCGCGGGATCGGGGCGGCCAGCAGGTAGCGCAGCGACGACCAGCTGGCCTCGCTGGCCACGCTGTCGCCGCAGAACAGCGCCACCGCGACGGCCAGCAGGAAGTTCGCCGACGTCAACAGGGCGAACGCCGCGAAGTTCAGCCCGCCCTGGGTGGCCAGGTCGACGACGCGCAGCCCGGTGGCGCCTGACTGCCCGGGCCCGGCGCCGAACTTGAAGGAGATCACCAGGATCCATGGCAGCGCGAGCAGCAGGCCGAACACGACCAGCGTGCGGCGCCGCTTGAACTGCCGGACGATCTCCACGGCGAGCGGCAACGTGCGCCCCGGCGCGTACCCGCGCGCCGAGCCGGTCGGGGTGGTGAGGGCGGCGTTGGAGTCGCTCATGCCTTGTTTCCGATCAGGTCCAGGAAGACGTCCTCCAGGCGGGTGCCCGAGCCGTTGACCGGGGTGTGGCTGGCCAGCAGCTCGCTCACGGTCCCGGCGGTGACCAGGCGCCCGCGGTGCATGACCACCGCGTGGCTGCAGGTCTGCTCGACCTCCGACAGCAGGTGGCTGGAGACGATGACGGTGCGGCCTCCCTCCGCGTAGCGGATCAGGACCTCGCGCATCTCGCGGATCTGGGGCGGGTCGAGCCCGTTGGTGGGCTCGTCCAGTACCAGCAGGTCGGGCAGGCCGAGCATGGCCTGGGCGATGGCCAGGCGCTGGCGCATGCCCTGGGAGTAGGTGCGGACGGCGCGGTCCAGGGCCTTGCCGAGCCCGGCGATCTCCAGGGCCTCGGCGAACCTGGCGTCCTCGGCGGGCCGCCCGGTCGCCTTCCAGTACAGCTCCAGGTTCTCGTGGCCGTTGAGATGCGGCAGGAAACCCGGGCCCTCGACGAACGAGCCGAGCCTGGACAGGACCGGGGCGCCGGGCACGACCCGGTGACCGAAGATCCGGATCTCGCCGCCGTCGGGCCGGATCAGGCCCATCAGCATGCGCAGGGTGGTGGTCTTGCCCGCCCCGTTGGGGCCGAGCAGGCCGAGCACCTGGCCGTGCTCCACGGTGAACGACAGGTCGTCCACCGCGCGCTCGCCGTTCCGGTACGCCTTGGTCAGCCCACTGATCCGCAGCGGTACGGAGTCCAGTTCGGGATCGTGCTCGTCGACGGTGCGGCGGCGCCCGGCGAGCAACAGGACGGCCGCGACGACGAGGGATGCCAGCGGCAGCGCCCAGATCCACCAGGCGGGGCCGGTCTGCGGGGTGCGCAGGGTGGCGTGGGTGGGGACGGTCACGGCCGGCGAGGCCAGGGCGACCTTGTGGACGGCCGGGGCCGCCGGGGTGCTGTAGGCCAGGTCGGTGGTGGTGAACGCGACCCGCAGCCGGTGCCCGACGTCGAATCTGTGGTCGATGGCGGGCAGGGTCACCGTGGCCTCGCCCGAGCCGTCCGCACCGATCGCGATCCTGAGCGGGGCGACGAGCCCCTCGGGCAGGATCGGCGCCTGGGTCGCGCCCGCGACGTCGTAGAGCTTGGCGAACAGGGTGACCTCGCCCGCCGGGCTCTTCGCCCCGTCGCTCCCGGTCCGCGCGTCGGGCGCGGGTTCCGAGGTCACCCGGACCCGTACCGTCGAGCTGCCGGTGACCTGGAGCGGGGCGGTCAGCGGGGCGGAGTCGAAGACGGCGCTCTGCCCCGTCATGTCGATGGACAGGTTCACGCCTGAGCCACCGCCGAGGCTGCCGAAGCCGGGCACCGCGGAGATCGAGGAGGGAGAGCCGCCGGGCGGGGTGGCCACCGACTGGTCGGGGCCGCTGAGCGGTACGGAGGTCTGGCCGCTGCCCGACAGCCCGGGGTAGCGGTCGGCCGTGGCGTGCAGCTGGATCGGTTGGCGGGTACCGGGGTCGCGGCCGCCGTTGCGGGTGACCGTGAAGGCGCCGCCGGCCTGAGCCGCGTCGCCGGCCTCCTTCAGGTAGCGGTCGAACCAGCCGAGCGTCCTTTCGTGCAGCCAGTCGACCTCGCCGTCGCCACCGTCGTGGCCGCCGTCGAACCAGGCGACCTGTACCGGGGCGCCGGTGGCGGCGATGGCCTTGGCGTTGGCGTCCGCGTGGCCCAGCGGGAACAGCGAGTCGCGCTGTCCCTGCAGCAGCAGTGTCGGAATCCTGATCTTCCCGGGCACCGAGATCGGGCTCGACCTGCGCAGCGTCTCCACCGCGCTCGCCGTCGCCCGGCCGCTCTGGGCCACCTGCTGGTACATGTCACAGATCTCCGGCAGGAACCGGCCGCAGCGCACCTCCTCGGCGGTGAGCGGCCGCTCCTCGCCTTCGTCGTCCCCCCGGCCGGGGCCGAGGGCGGCCGGTGCGGGGCCACCCCTGCTGAAGAAGAGCCCGGCCCACATGCGCTTGAACACCCCGTTCTGGGGCCCCTGCCCGGTGGCGTCGGGGAACAGCGCGTCGGCCAGGTCGTACCAGGTGATCTGCGGGACGATCGCGTCGATCCTGGGGTCGTGGGCGGCGGCCATCAGCGCGATGGCCCCGCCGTACGAGCCGCCCGCGATGCCCACCCGCGGGTCGCCCGCCGCGTCGAGCCGGACCTCGGGCCGCTTCGCGACCCAGTCGACCAGCTGGCGCACGTCCTTGACCTCGTAGTCGGGGGAGTTCAGCGCGATCTGCCCCGAGGAGCGGCCGAAGCCCCGCGCCGACCAGGTCAGCACGGCGTAACCGTCCTGGGCCAGCCGCACCGCGGCGTCCCTGACGCTCTGCTTGCTGCCGCCGAAGCCGTGCGCGAGCAGCACCGCCGGAGCCCTGCCGCCTCCGGCGGGAGGGAAGAAACTCGCGTCCAGGGTGACCCGCTGGTCGTCGCCCGGCCCGTCGAGCACTGTGATCATCTGCTCCTGGGCCCGTACGTCCGGTGCGGACGGCCAGACCAGCCAGGCCACGACGCCGACGGCCAGCACGGTGACCACCGCGATCCAGGTGGCCGACCTTGCCCCACGTTTCACCAGTTCTCCTTGAGCGTGGGAATCCCCTCCCTTCGAAAGAGGGAGGGATGTCACGGCGTGAGCTTACTGATCCAAGCTGAAATGCTCCTGAGACGACTCTCAGGAGCGTCCCCGCCGGTCATCCGAGCAAGGATGATCACCTGTGCCGGAAGGGTGACGGTCGCCCCGATGGCTCGGGGATGTCCCTGATTGCGGACTGAGGTGGAGGGCGGCATCATTTCGACACGTGAAGCCAGTAGAAAGCCTCCGAAGAAGAGCCACTCCGGTCATCGAGTGGGCTCTGCCGTATTGGACGCGAGGAAAGGCCGGCAGGGAGACCCCGGAGGACCTGTTCAGGCTCCTCTACTTCGGGTGGCTGGTGGCTTTCTCCTTCAAGGTGCTCGGGGCGTCCTGGGACGTCTCCTGGCACTTCAAATGGCTCCGTGACGACCTGGCCCCGCCGCACCTGCTCAACAGTGTCGGCACCGCCATCGCCCTCGCGCTCACCATCATCCACATCTACACCGGTTACGGCGTCGACAAGCTCGCGCAGCGCCTCATCACCTGGGGTACGGCGGTCTTCCTGATCGCGGTACCGCTCGACCTGATCAACCACCGGGTCAACGGGCTCGACATCACCTCGTGGAGCCCGTCCCACCTGATGCTCTACATCGGCACGCTCTTCATGGTCTGCGGCGTCCTCTGGGGCTGGTTCATCCGGGCGGTTCCCGGCCGGACGCGCACGCTGGTCCTCGGCGGGCTCTTCGTCTTCCTCTTCGAGAACGTCTGGTTCCCGGAACAGCACCAGGAGTACGGGGTCTACGGCCTCGCCGCCTGGGACAGGGGCGAGCCGGACGCGGAACCGATCCTGATCAGGTTCGCCGCCGACCAGATCGGCCTGCCGGTGGACGACAGGGCGGTGGCGCTCCACTTCACGCTGCCCGTGCCCGACCAGCTCTACCCGCTCTACGCCGTGATCGCCGCCATGCTGGTGGCCGTCTTCGCCCGGGCGATGATCGGCCGGATGTTCTCCGCCACCGCGGTGGTCGGCGCCTACGTGGCCTTCCGCGCCCTGATCTGGCCCCTGCTCGCGGTCGCCGACTTCCCGCACTCGGCGGTGCCGATCTTCCTGATCGCCGGGGCGCTCGCCGTCGACCTGGCGTTCCTGATCAGGATGCCCGTGGTCAGGGCGCTGGTCGGCGCGCTCGGCGTCACCTTCATCGTCGACCAGGCGCTCCGCCTCCAGCACGAGATGCTCATGGCGCCCCCGCTGGTGCCCCCCGCGACCATGCTGATCGGGGGGGCGGGGCTGGCCGTCCTGTGGCTGGCGGCCGAATGGGCGTGCGGCCGCTACACGCTCCGAGCTCAGGACAGGGAGGCCGTGGTCAGCGCCACCGCCACCCCGTAGGCGAGCCCCATCACGGTGATCTCGGCCGCCGCCCACGCGACGACCGCCGTCGCCCGCCGCTCCGCGATGTGCGGCAGCAGGCGGAAGCGGATGTGGGCGGCGAACGGGATCAGCAGCGCCACGCAGACGACCTTGGCCACCACCAGCGGGCCGTACTCACCGCTCAGCAGCGCCCCCGGCAGCTCCACCCCGGGGGTGAGGGCCATCGTGGCGAGCCCGTTCACCAGCCCGGAGACGCTGACCAGGACCAGCGCCAGGGTGGCCAGCCTGGAGAACTTCGGCAGCACCCGCGCCAGCAGCTCCCGGTCCGCGGCGACCAGCAGGATGATCGTGAGCAGGCCGCCGGTCCAGGCCGCCGCGCCCATCACGTGCAGCTCCATTGAGATCATGATGGGGTCGTGCCAGACCGAGTCGACGGCGTGGCCGGTGACCGGGATCGGTAGCAGCCCGAAGAAGGCGATCACGATCCGCAGCTCGGCGGGGACCTTCTCGCCGTACCGCACGGCCAGCAGCCCGATCCCGGCGTAGGAGAGCGCGCAGGCGGCGGTGAAGAGCATGCCCTGCCCGGCGCCGACGCCGTCGACGTACTCGGCGATCATCGACGGAGTGGGGATCAGCCCGGGGTTCAGCTCGGCCGTCTGGAAGACGATGATGACCAGTGCCAGCAGCGCCCACGCCCAGGCGAAGGTCACGGCCATCGGCCGCGCCCGGCGCATCACCGGTTCGGTCCGTTCGGGGTCGTCGAACCCGAGCATCTTCGGCAGCAGGCTCAGCCCGACCACCGCCACCGTCGCCAGGTCCAGCAGCACCCGCAGCACCGGCAGGCCGTACTCCACCAGCGGCCCGGGGATGACGATTCCCGGCACCGCCTCCTGCGCGGTGAACGCGGTCGCGGCCAGCACCGCCAGCACGGCCCCCGACACGAACCCGCCGGCCACCAGCCTCCTGGCGGTGCCGGCCTCGGGGACCCGCTCGGTGGTCACGGTCATCTCGCGCCCCCCTCCTTCGTACGGCGCATCGCCACGACGGTGGCCCCGCCGAGCAGGACGATGGAGGCGGCGATCCACAGCACCGCCATCCCGGCCCCGCCGTTCTGCGCGGCCTCGGCGGCCTGGGCGCCCAGATCGGGGCCCTGGGCCGCGGCGGCCGGGGCCGTCGGTGCCGGGTCCGTGGGTGCCGGGTCCGCAGGCGCCTGTTCGGTGCCGGCCTGCTCCGAGGAGGCCGGGCCGGGTGCCGTCAGGGTGAAGGTGATCTTGCTGGAGACCGGGTGGCCGTCGGCGGAGAGGATCCGGTAGCCCACCACGTACTCCCCGGCGGGGCCGAGGGCCTTCACCCGGACGCTGGCCTTCGCCCTGTCGACCGCCGTCTTGCCGTCCTCCCACCGCGTGCCGTCGGGACCGGTCACGCTGATCTGCGCGAAGCCCTGCCGGACAGGCTGGTCGAAGGTGAGCGTGATCGTCTCGGGTCCGGTGGCCAGCTCGGCACCGTCCCTGGGGTCGCTGTCGATCAGCACGTTGTGGGCCTGCGCCGGGGTGACCGCGCCGAGCAGCGCGGCGCACGCGAGCAACAGGACCGTGAGTAGCCGCCTCACCGATCATGGCCTTCCGTTGGGTGCTTCATGACCTCGACATGTTCCCACCTTCACCTCGCGCTGGGGAATCGCGCCCGGCGGCAGGGGCGACCGGGGCGTCGGACGTCGCCGTTTCCCGGGGGTCCGGTAGCAATGAGGAAATTTCCAAAGTGATGGTGGCTCATGAGTCAGCTGGGTGACCGGGGGGCGGGGGGCGAACTCGACCAGGTACGGCTTGACATCCAGGACGGGCGAGCCTGCCGGTGCGTCCAGGTCGACGGCGCCCCCCACCTGCGCTGACGTCCTGCTCGAGGCGTTCACGACCTCGAGCGGGACGGAGGGTCAGAAGGAGTGAGGGCCGAAGCGGCCCCAGGCGATGACAGCGGCCAGCGCGAGCAGTACCACGTTGACGGCGATGGCCGACGGCTCTTTGCGGCGGGCGTGGGTGGCTGCGGCGCCGAGCATGGTGATGGCCAGGCCGGTGGCGGCCAGCGGGGTGAGGATCGGGGCGATGCCGGTGACGGCGGGCAGGAGCAGGCCGAGGGCGCCGAGAAGCTCGACCATGCCGATCAGGCGGATCTGGGTGGGGGTGAAGTCCTCCACCCAGGGCAGCATGGGGCGCAGTTTCTCCCTGGGCCGGCCGGCATGCATGACCCCGGCCAGGCCGAAGACGGCGGCCAGGAGGGCCTGCAGAATCCACAGGAACACGTTCACGTCAGTTGCTCTCTTTCTGTCAGGTTCTTGGCCTAGTAGCGGCCGAGGGTGCCGCGGTGCCGGGCGAGGTGTTCGAGCCGGTTGAACAGGACCACCCCGGCGGTGGTGATGAGCAGCGGCTGGGCCAGCAGCCACGTGAGGCCCCAGCCGGTTGGGAGGGTGGCCAGGGAGTGGCCGCCGAGCAGGATGTCGCGCATCGCCTCGATGCCGGGCGCGATGGGCACCAGCAGCCGGCTGAGGAAGGCGATCGGGTCCGGCATGGCGGCCAGGGGGACCAGCGTGCCGCCCACGATGGCGTAGACGGCCACGGACAGCTGGGTGATGATCTCGATGCGTTTGAACACCAGGGTCAGCCCGCACAAGATGAGAGCCAGCCCGCAGGTACCCAGCACGATGGCGGCCAGCGGCACGATCACCTGCGCGTCGAAGGGCAGCCGCCCGCCCTGAGTGGTGATGGCGACGACGCCGGTGGCCAGCACGGCCAGCGCGGTGGGCAAGGCCGAGATCACGGCGGCCACCTGACGGCCGAGGACGCTCGCGGCCGAGGGCAGCGGGGTCAGGTAGGTCTGTTCCAGAACACCGGACTGGATGTCGCCCAGATAGCTCCAGAACACCCGGTTGACCTGCTCATGGATGAAGGTCAGCGCCACCATGCCGACCAGCACCGGCAGCAGCAGTTCCGCACGTAGCTGCCCACGCCCCATGAACAGCACGATGAGCAGGTAGAACAGCGGGAACGTGATCATCTGGATGAGGCTTTCGCGCCATCCGGCGGCGAGGTTGAGCAGGCCCTTGCGGACCTCGGCGGCGAATCCGCGGGCGAAGGTCATGACGACTCCTGCAGCGCTCGGCGGTGGTTGCGGACGAACAGCAGGCCGCTGACGACGGTGAGCGCGAGGGTGTGGGCGAGCAGCCAGGGCAGTGTGCCGGCGTTCCAGACCTCGGCCAGGCTCCGGCCCTCGAACAGCGTCTGGGTGATCGCCTCGATGCCCAGCGTGGTGGGCAGGACTCTGGCCAGTACGGCCAGCCAGTCCGGATAGAGGGCCAGTGGCAGGAACGAGCCGTTGAGCAGCAGTATCAGCGAGGTGAACAGCGACTGCAGGGCGCCGATCATCGGGGAGACCAGCGCGAGGGCCGCCAGCAGGAACGTGAAAGCCAGCACGTTCACCCCCAGGAGCACGGCCGGCAGGAGCGCCGCCCAGCGCAGCGGGATCGAGATCCCGGCCACCAGCATCGGGACGAGGGAGGCGACGGCCGCCACCGCCAGTCCGAACACCGAGGCGGTGATCAGCCGGCCGAGCATCGGCAGCCACGGCGGCGCCGGGGTCATCTGCGCCTGGGCGAAGGTGCCGGCGCGTTTCTCCTCGATGAGGTCGGCCACCATCACCAGGCCGGCGTACTGCAGGAACCAGTAGCCGCCGATCGCGACCAGAGTCTGCGGCAGCAGATCCTGGCGCAGCTCGCCCTGGCCCAGGACGAACTGCAGGCCGAGGTACATCATGGTGCTGATCAGCAGCGTGATGACGTGTCCGACCGGGTGGGCCAGCTGAACGCGCAGACCCTTGCCGATCTCCGCGCCCAGGACGTTAAGCAGCATGGGACGGCTCGTTCACCAGGGTGAGGAACACATCCTCCAGATCGGGCTGCACCTGGGTCAGCGACTCCAGGACGACCCCCTGCGTGCGCAGGCGCTCGACCACGTCGTACACCTCAATCGGATCGCTCACCCGCACGCTGATCGTGGTGACGCCGTCGCGGGTGACGGCGTCGAACCCGGGTGGCGCCACTCCCTCGACGCGGATCTCGTACCTGTCGCGTTCGCGGAAGCCGGCCAGCAGCTCATGCGTGGGCAGGTCGGCCACGAGCCGCCCCTGGCGGATGACGGCCACCCGGTCACACAGCTCCTGGGCCACATCGAGCTGGTGCGTGGTGATCAGGATGGTGGTGCCGAGCTCGCGGGCCTGCTCGGTGATCCAGTTCTTGACGGTGCGCGTGGCCTCGACGTCGAGGCCGAGCGTCGGCTCGTCCAGCAGCACGATCGGCGGGGCGGCGATCAGGGCGACGGCGATCGCGACCTTCTGCTGCATGCCGCGCGAGAAGCCGCCGACCCTGTCGTCGCGCCGCTCCCACAGGCCCAGATCGGTCAGCAGACCCTTCGCCCGTTCGGCGACCTGGCCCTTGCGCAAGCCTTTGAGCCGGCCGAAGTACATCAGGTTCTGCCAGGCCGACAGGCTCCAGTAGACGTTGCGCGAGCCTTCCAGCACGGCGCCGAACTGCGCCATCGCGGCCGAACGTCGGCGGACCACGTCGAAGCCGCCCAGCCGGGCCTGGCCCGAGGTGGGGGTGAGCAGCCCGGCCAGCATCTTGATGGTGGTGGTCTTGCCGGCGCCGTTGGGTCCCAGGAAGCCGAAGACCGATCCGGCGGGGATGCGCAGCGACACCTCGTCGACCGCTCGGACCTGCGCCGACCCGTACACCTTTGTCAACGCGTCGATTTCGATCATGTCATCTCCTCATGGGGGTCCCGGCCCCTTCCGCGGGCCGGGACGGGGGATCAGTGCTCGTCCAGGACCTCGATGTCCTCCACCGCGGCATCGCGGGTCAGTGAGAAGGCCGCGGTGGCCTCGGCGTTGCCGGGTACGGCCTGGCGGGCCGCCCGCAGGCTCGCGGCCGAATCCCAGCGCCAGATGCCCACCCACGTCTCGTCGCCGAGCCGGCCGAGGCGCGCTTCGGTGAGTCCGGGAAAGGCGGCCCGGGTGGCGGAGACCAGGGCGGCGTGCCGGGTCCGGAGTTGCTCGGCGTCGGCGGGGTCGGCCTGGAAACGGGTGACGGTGATGACCGGCATAACTGGACCTGCTCTCTAGAGTTGACTTCTAGTTATCGAATCTAGAGATAGACTCTAGCCATGAGTGATGTCAAGCGGATGAGCAAGCGGGCACAAAAGGCGCAGGAGACGCGTCGGCGCATCCTGCAGGCGGCACTGGAGCTGTTCGTGCAGGACGGCTACGGTGCGACGAACCTGCAGGACATCGCCGCCAAGGCCGGGGTCGCGGTGCAGACGATCTACTTCGTCTTCGGCAACAAGCGCACCCTGCTGAAGGAGCTGGTCGACGTCACCATCGCAGGCGACGACGAGCCGGTCGCCACGATGGACCGGCCGTGGTACACCGGCGCGCTGGCCGCCGGCACCGCCCAGGACATGCTGCGCGCCTACGTCGTCGGCACGACCTCGGTCCTGGAACGGGTCGCGCCGATCGGCAAGGTTTTGGAGGCGGCGGTCGCGAGCGACCCCGAGGTCGCCGCCCTATGGCCCAACGACGTCGATCCCCGACATGTCGTCCAGCAGAGAGCGGCCAGGGCGCTCGTCGGCAAACCCGGCGCGCGGGCCGAGATGTCGGTGGAAGAAGCCGCCGACCTGCTGTACGGCCTGCTCAGCCCCGAGCTGTACCTGCTGTTCGTGCACGAGCGCGGCTGGCCGCGTGAGCGCTGGGAGCGGTGGGCCTGCCAGACCCTGAGCGCCCAGCTCTGCTCAGGTTAGGGCGTCAGCCCCGGTTTCTCCAGGGCGGCCCTGAGCGCGCCGAGGAACTCCGCCGCCTCGCGGCCGTTGACGAAGCGGTGGTCGTAGGCGAGGCCGAGGGAGATCACCTTTCTGGTGACGAAGGCGCCCTCGCGGGTCTCCACCACCTCGGGGCGCGGGGCGCCGAGGGAGAGCGCGCAGATCTGGCCGGGGAAGACGATCGGGATCGCGGTGATCACCGAGGTGTCGGTGTGCAGGGTGAGCATGATGTTGCCGCCCACCAGGTCGCGTTCCCTGAAGGTCCCGCTCAGCGCGGTCTTACGGAAGCCTGCCAGGTCGCGGGCGATCTCGTCGAGCGGGCGCCGGCCCGCGTCGCGCACCACCGGTACGTACATGCCGCCTCCGAGGTCGACGGTCACCCCCACCTCCGCCGTCGTGGCGCGGCGGGCGCGGCGGCCGTCGACGGGTGTGGCGAAGAAGAGGGGGAAGCGGTCGAGCAGCCGCCCGGTCGCCTGGACGAGCAGCTCGGGCAGGCCGATGAGAGCACGTAGCCGCTTCGTCTCCGCCCGGGCGAACGGCAGCGCGTCCGTCACGTCCACCCGCATGACCGTGAAGGAGGCGGGGATCTCCCGGTGCGACCGCTCGACCACCTCGGCGGTACGCCGCTGTGCCCTGGACGGCTCGATCAGCTGTGAGTCGTCCTGGTCCGGCGGGATGAGCGGGGCGGTACCCCTCATCGGTTCGACCGGGGGAAGGGTGACGCTCACCGCGCCGCCCGTTCTGGCCCGCGAGGTGGGGAGCGGGACCAGGTCGGCCCGCCTGACCACCTTCCTGCCGAGGGTCCGTACCTGGTCCATGGAGATGCCGTACTCCTTCATGGCCCGCCGGGCGGGGGCGGTGATGACGATCTCCTCCTGCCCCGCGCCGGTCTCGGCGGGTGCGGGTACGGGATCGTCTCCGGGGTCCTCGCCGTCGGGCAGCAGACGGGCGATGACCTGGCCGGGAGAGCACTCGGCGCCCACCTGAAGCAGGTGCCGCAGCGTCCCGTCCCGTTCGGCGGTCAACTCCTCGGCCGCCTTGGAGGTCTCCAGCACCGCGAGCGGCTCCCCGGCCCGTACGGCCTGGCCGTCCTTCGCCTCCCACTCCACCAGCAGGTACGAGGCGTCGTTGTTGTTGAGCTTGGGTACCCGGACCTCGGTCAAGACAGGGCCTCCGCGACGGCGTGCCGGATCCGGCCGGACTGGACGAGGATCTCGCGCTCCAGGTGGGGGGCGGCCGGGATGACGCTGTCGGCCGCGCTGATGAGGCTGATGGGGCGGCGCAGGGTGGACCAGAGCCGGGGGTGGAGCACCCGCGCCACCTCGGCGCCCCAGGTGCCGCCCTCCGAGCCGTCCTCGACGACGCACACGTGCCGGGCGCGGTCGAGCCCGGGGAGCGTGGGCAGCGGGTAGAGCCGCGCGGGAACCAGCAGCTCGCAGGCCACGTCCTCCTCCATCAGCAGGGCGCGCATGGCGTCAAGCGCCCGGTGGGTCATGCCGCCGTGGACGATCAGCGTGCAGTCGGGCTCGGTCACGCCGTCCACGAAGACCCGGGCGACGCCGTCGGTCAGCTCGTAGCGGAACAGGTCGTCCACGACACCGCCCTCGTACATGCGCCGGGTGTAGAGGACCTTGTCCTCGAAGAACAGGCAGGGCTGTTCCAGGGCGAACATCAGGGCGAACAGCTCGCCCGCGTCGTGGAAGGGGGTCATCTCGAACAGCGAGAGGCCGGGCACGCCGATGAAGTGCTTCTGCGGGCTCTGGCTGTGGGTGGGGCCGTAGCCGCGGTTGCCGCCCGACGGGCAGCGGACGACCAGCGGGATGGGGACCCCCCTGCCGTACATGGAGGTGGACTTGGCGGCGAAGTTCACCAGCTGGTCGAAGGTGAGCGCGGCGAAGTCGGCGAACATGATCTCGACGATCGCGCGGTCCCCGGCCAGCGCCAGGCCCGCGCCGATCCCGGCGATCGCCCCCTCGCTCAGCGGGGTGGACCGGACGCGGTGGCCGAACCGGGTGGACAAGCCCTTGGTGACCTTGAAGGCCCCGCCGTACGGATCGCTGACGTCCTCACCGAGCAGGTGCACGCGGGGGTCGGCCTCCATCAGGTCGTGCAGTGCCCGGTTGAGGTGCTCGGAGACGCGGGTCACGGGCGCTCCCAGACCGACGGGGGACGGGCGGCGACCTCGGCGGCGATCCGCTCGACCCGCTCGCGGGCCGCCAGGTCCAGGGCGGCGAAGTGCTCGGGGAAGTCCCGCGCGTAGCGGGCGTACCAGTCGTGGCCGGCGGCCAGGGCGATCTCCTCGGGGGTGCGGGTGTCATCGCCCTTGCTGTGCGGGCCGATCCGGTGGGTGACGAACTCGACCACCAGCGGGCGCGACTCCCCGCGGACCACGCCGAGCAGGGGCGCCAGCTCGGCGCGGATCTCGCCGACCTCGGTGGAGGTCACCCGGTGGTGCGGGATGTCGAACGCGGCGGCGCGGGCCGCGATGCTCCCGGCCATCTGCGCCGACGTCGGGGTGGACTGGGCGATGCCGTTGTTCTCGACGACGACCAGCAGCGGGACCCGCCAGAGCCGCGCGATGTTGAGCGCCTCGTAGACCGCCCCCTCGCCCCAGCTTCCGTCACCGACGTAGGCGCAGGTGAGCGCGCCCGTCTCGTTGAGCTTCAGGGCCACGCCGACCGCGACGGGCAGGCTCTCGCCCTGGACGCCGGTGGACAGGAAGCGGCGGTGGTAGACGTGCTGGCTGCCGCCGACCCCGGCGCAGAGCGCGCCCTCGCGACCCATGATCTCGGCGAGCAGTCCGTGCGGCTCGGCGTACCTGGCCAGGAAGTGTCCGTGGCCGCGGTGGTTGCTGAGGACGAAGTCGTCATCGCGGAGCAGCGGCGAGAGCGCGACCGGGATGTACTCCTGGCCCAGGCAGGTGTGGGTGGTCCCGCTCAGCTCACCCGCCTCGAAGAGCCTGAGCAGGGTCAGCTCGAAGTGCCGGATGAGCAGGAGGAGTTCCAGGTCCTTTCGCGGCGGTGGGGACGGCGGCTGCCGCAGGCACGGGGGGATTGGGGCGGTGACGACCACGTGTGCGCTCCTGGCATCGAACGATCTTTGGGAACACGCTCGGCCACTGGGGCGGAGGCGGCATGGGAGCGCTCCCATCCGGAGCGTAGGAGGCGCACGAATGAGAGTCAATGACTGTGCGGATGACAGATATTCAAGAAATGAAGAATAGGGGTATTCATCTGCAAAAAGGGTCTAAAAGGTGATTTGTTTCGGTTCATGGCGCTCGAAAACAACGCTGTAACCTTGACGAATTCGGCGAGAGATCTCTAGCCTCCTCCGTGGGAGCGTTCCCACGACGCCGTGCGTCCGCGCGGTGACATGAGGCGCCCGTTCGGGCGCCCCCACTCGCCCGAACGCTCACATCTTTCGGCGCCGGGGTGACTCCGCGCCGCGCAGGTCTCCGGGCCGCGCCGATCCGGCCGGCCGACATGGGATCGCACACTCGGGCGATCCCGTTCCCCGCCGCGGGGGAACGCTCACGGGTTCCTCTTCGCCAGTACGGAGGTGTCTTGACGCGAACCGGCCTCTCACCGGCCAAGAAAGCACTGCTCGCCCAGCGACTGGGCGGCCGCGTCGTCACGGCGGCGATTCCGCCGCGCCCTTCCGGAGCGGTGCCCCCGCTCTCCCCGGCGCAGGAACGGCTCTGGTTCCTGGAGCAGTACGCCCCCGGTACCTCCGCCTACACCGTGGCCTTCGCGGCCACGCTGGAGGGGGAGATCGACGCCGAGGCACTCGCCCGAGCGCTGACCGAGGTGGCCCTCCGGCACGAGAGCCTGCGCACCCGGCTGGTCACCACCCCCGACGGCGGTCCCGCGGTCGTCGTCGACGACGCGCCCGCGGTCGTGCTGCGGACCGCCGGCGACCTCGCGGAGATCGACGAGGAGCTGGCCAGGCCCTTCGATCTCGCCGCGGGCCCGCCGCTGCGGGCGCTCCTGGTCGGGCTTGGACCGTTCGAGCACGTACTGCTGCTCACCATGCACCACGCGATGACCGACGGCTGGTCGTGCGACATCGTCATGGAGGAGCTCCTCACCCTGCACGCCGCGTACCGTGCGGACCGCGACCCGGAGCTGCCGCCGGTGCCGGTGAGCTACGGCGACTACGCGCACTGGCAGCGGGAGCGCGACCACACCGAGGAGATCCGCTACTGGCGGCGGCGTCTGGACGGGCTGCCCCCGCTGGAGCTCCCCGCCGACCGCCCGCGTCCTGCCGAGCAGAGCTGGGAGGGCGCCGCCTGTGGCGTGGCCCTGGACGCCGAGCTCAGCGCGGCGGTCACCGCGCTGGGCCGCGCCCACGGCGCCACCCCGTACATGATCCTGCTCGCCGCCTTCGAGGTGCTGCTCTCGCGCTACGCGCGGCAGTACGACTTCGCGGTCGGCTCGCCCGTCTCCGGGCGGGACCTGCCCGAGCTGGAGCGGGTGGTCGGCGTGTTCGTCAACTCGCTGCCGATGCGCGCGGACCTGTCCGGCGACCCCACGTTCGCCGAACTGCTGGCCAGGGTCAGGGAGACGGCGCTGGACGCCTATGCCCACCAGGAGCTCCCCTTCGACCGGCTCGTCAGCGAGCTGGGCGTGGAGAGGGACGTCAGCAGGTCACCGGTGTTCCAGGTGATGTTCGCCCTGCAGAACTACCGCTCCAGGCCGCTGGAGGCCCCGGGCCTGACCATGACCCCCTACCCGGTGAAGGCCACGGCCAGCCGGTTCGACCTGGCCCTCTACCTGTTCGAGACCCCCCACGGGCTCGCCGGTCACCTCACCTACAGCACCGCGCTGTTCGACCCCGGCACCGTCGCGCGGATGGCGGCGTGCTTCGAGAACCTGATGAGGTCGATCGTCGCCGACCCCGGCGCGCCGATCTCCGAGCTTGAGATCCTCCCGCCGGACGAGCGTCGCCGGGTCCTGGCACTCGGCGAGTCCACCCCCGTGACCCCCTTCGGCGCCGGGCTGTTGCACGAGGCCGTGTCCGAGCGGGCCCGGCTCACCCCGGACGCCGTCGCGGTCGTGGCGGGCGACACCTCGCTCAGCTACGCGGAGCTCCAGAGGCGGGCGGAGCGGCTCGCGCGCCTGCTGCGGCGGGCCGGCGTGGGCCGCGGCGACCGGGTCGCCGTCTTCCTGGAGCAGTCGGCGGACACGGCCGTCGCGGTGCTCGGCGTGCTCAAGGCGGGCGCCGCCTATCTCCCGCTGGAGCCCGACCATCCCGGTGACCGGATCGCCTACGTGCTCTCCGACGCCGGGGCGCGGGTGGCCGTGACCGCGTCCGACCTCCGTGACCGCCTGCCGGAGGGGCTGCCCACGGTCGGAGTCCCCGCCTCGGGCGACCCGGAAGGCGACCCGGAAGGCGCCGAGGACTCCGACAGGCAGGGCGCCGGGCCGGTGGAGAGCGGCGTGACCCCCGACGACCTGGCGTACGTCATCTACACCTCGGGGACCACCGGGCGGCCCAAGGGCGTGGCCGTGCAGCACCGGCAGGTCATGGTCTATCTCGCCGGGGTGCGGGAGCGGCTGGAGATCGAGCCGGGCGGGGTGTTCGGACTGCTCCAGTCGCTCGCCTTCGACTTCGGGGTGACGATCTTCTACCTGTGCCTGATGACCGGGGGCGCGCTGCACCTCATCCCCCCGCGCACGGCCGCACCGGAACTGGCGGCCTACTTCCGCAGGCACGGCGTCGACTATCTCAAGATCACCCCATCCCACCTGGCGGCGCTGCTCGCCGACGCGACCCCGGACGAACTGCTCCCCGGCAGGCTGCTGATCCTCGGCGGCGAGGCGGCACCGCGCGCCTGGGCCGCGGAGCTCGCGGCGGCCGGGCGGTGCCGGGTGATCAACCACTACGGCCCCACCGAGGCCACCGTCGGTGTCACCACCTACTCCGTCGAGCCCGGCACCGCTTCCGGAGTCGTGCCGGACGGTGCCGCCCCCGCCCCCCGGGCCGCCTCGGGGGCCGCTCCGGGGGCAGGGACGGCGCTGCCCATCGGATCACCCATGCCCGGGGCGCTGGTACACGTGCTCGACGACAACCTGCGGCCGGTCCCGGCCGGGGTTCCCGGCGAGCTCTACCTGGGCGGCGACCGCCTGGCCCGCGGCTACCTGGGCCGTCCCGGGCTGACCGCCGACCGCTTCCTGCCCGACCCGTACGGCGCCCCCGGTGCCCGGATGTACCGCAGCGGCGACCTCGGCCGCTGGCTGCCCGGCGGGGAGCTGGAGTTCCTCGGCCGGCGTGACCTGCAGGTGAAGGTCCGCGGCTACCGGGTGGAGCCGGCGGAGGTGGAGGCGGTGCTCTCCGAGCATCCGGGGGTGAGGGGCGCCGTCGTGGATCTGAGAGGCGGGCGCCTGGTCGCCTACCTGGTCGGACAGGCCGGCCCGGCTGCCCCGGAGGCCGCCGAGATGCGGTCCTGGCTGGCCGAGCGGCTCCCCGACTACATGATCCCGGCCCGCTACGTGTGGCTGGACGAGCTGCCGCTGAAATCCCACGGCAAGGTCGACAGGTCGAAGCTGCCGGATCCCGCCGCCGAGGTCTCGGCCGCGGGGTTCGTGCCGCCGGAGACCGCGCTGGAGGAGACGGTCGCCGGGATCTGGGCCGAGATCCTGGAGGTGGAGCGGGTCGGCGCGCTCGACGACTTCTTCGATCTGGGCGGCCACTCGCTGCTCGCCATGCGGGTGATCGCCCGGCTGCGCGCGCAGGTCCCCGAGCGGGCGGTGACCGTGCTGGAGCTGTTCAAGAACCGCACGGTCAGGGAACTGGCCCGGCTGCTGGAGACCGGCGGCGACGGCGGGCGAGAGCTGCTGCACCGGCTCACCCCGCCCCGCACCGCCAAGGCCACCATGGTCTGCGTGCCGTTCGGCGGCGGCAGCGCCGTCGTCTACCAGCCGCTGGCCGACGCGCTGCCCGCCGACTGGGCGCTGTACTCGGTCGCGGTTCCGGGGCACGAGCTCGGCGAGCGGTCGCGGCCGTTCGACGAGGTCGCCCGCGAGTGTGCCGAGGAGATCCTCGCCGGGGTGCGCGGGCCACTGGTGCTCTACGGGCACTGCGGGCTCGGCGTCATGCTGATCGTGGAGATCGCCCGGCACCTGGAGGCGGCGGGCCGCCCGGTCGACGCGATCTACCTCGGCGGCGTGTTCCCCTTCGCCCGCCCAGGGCGCGGCCTGGGCTGGCTCGGCACCCTGATGGACCGGATGACCAGCGACCAGGGCAGGATCAACGCGCTCTCCGCGGCGGGGCTCGACGTCGAGGAGTTCGAGCGTGACCAGCTCAGGCTGATCATCGAGAACCGCCGCCAGGGCACCCGCATGGCGGAGCGCTACTTCACCCGGCTGTTCGAGGAGGAGGCCCGGCCCTTCGCGGCACCGGTCATCGCGGTGGTGGGGGAGCGGGACCCGGCGACCGAGTTCTACCAGGAGCGCTACCGCGAGTGGCTGCGCCTGTCCGGCACCGCCGCCTGCGTGGTGCTGGACGAGGCCGGGCACTTCTTCGTGAAGTACCGGGCGCGGGAACTGGCCGACATCCTCACCGGTACCCACCTGGCCCTGGCCCGAGGACAGACCGCGCCGCTGGAACGCACCGAGGACTCCACCTGGTGGCTCCAGGGCGTCTCCGGCGAGCCCCACCGCTCCGACTCGCCCCCCGCCTTCGCCCCCGCACTCGTCCCTGTGCCCGAGTCCGGCGCCGCGGAGGGCTCCGACGGTGCCACGCGGACCGGCGGCCGGGCCGACCTCCGGATGGTCGGCCCCGACGAGCCCGGCACCGTCACCATCACCGGCACCGCCCCCGGTGGGCCTCCGCCCGGCATGCGGCGGTTCCTGCTGGTCTCGGTGGGGCAGCTGGTCTCGATCACCGGGTCCGCGCTGACCGAGTTCGCCATCCCGATCTGGATCTACCTGACCACCGGGTCGCTGGCCAGGTTCGCGCTGTTCGCGGTGCTGGGACTGGTGCCCGGCATGCTGGTGGCGCCGCTCGCCGGAGCGATCGTGGACCGTTACGACCGGCGCAGGGTCATGCTGTGCGGGGACATCGGCGCCGGGAGCACGCAGCTCGCGCTGGGCGTGCTGCTCTGGACCGGAAATCTGCAGATCTGGCACATATATCCGTTGCTCGTCTGCCTGTCGATCGCGCTGACCTTCCAGCGGTTCGCCTACGGCTCGGCGATCCCGCAGCTGGTCCCCAAGCGGTTCCTCGGCCATGCCAACGGCGTCGTCCAGATGGCCACGGGCACCGCCCAGCTCGTCGTGCCGCTGATCGCGACCGGGCTGATGGCCACGATCGGGCTGGAGGGCATCCTCATCATCGACGTCGCCAGCTACCTGGTCGCCACGCTGGTCCTGCTGTTCGTCCGCTTCCCGACCGCCATGCCCTGGCGCCGCAGGGAGAGCGTCCTGGCCGAGATGGTGAACGGCATCCGCCACTCGTGGGGCAACCCCGGCTTCCGCGGCATGCTCGTGTTCTTCGCGGTGCTCAACGTCTTCCTGTCGCCGCTCTTCCTGATGATCTCCCCACTGGTCCTGTCGTTCGCGACGCTCGACGACGTCGGCAGGGTCGCGTTCGCGGGAGGGCTCGGGGTCTTCCTCGGCGGCCTGCTGATGACCGTCTGGGGCGGGCCCCGCAGGCGGCGCCTGTACGGGGTGCTGCTCGCCACGCTCGCCCTGGCGGTGTTCTGCGTGCTCACCGGATTCCAGCAGAACCTCGCCCTGATCGCGGTCGGCTCGTTCGGCATGTCGTTCTGCCTGACCCTGCTGAACGGCGTCTACGCCACGATCATCCAGGTCAAGGTGGCACAGCGGTTCCACGGCCGGGTCATCGCGCTCAACACCCTCGTCGCCTGGTCCACGCTGCCGATCGGCTTCGGCCTGGTCGCGCCGTACGGCAGCGCCCTGTTCGAGCCGCTGCTCGCCCCCGAAGGCCCGCTGGCCGGCACCGTCGGCCTGCTGATCGGCACCGGCGAGGGCCGCGGCATCGGTTTCATGTACGCCTGCTTCGGGCTGGCCATCGCCGTCATCGCGCTCGTCGCCATGCGCGTGCGGGTGCTGGCCCGCTTCGACGCCGACGTACCCGACGCGCTCCCCGACGACCTGGTCGGTTTCGAGGCTCTGCGGAGCCGTACCCGCAAGAAAGAGGAGGTTGGGTCATGAGTTTCCTGGTGGTGCTCAACGACGAGGAGCAGTACTCGATCTGGCCGGCGGGCAGGGAGCTGCCCGCCGGGTGGCGGGCCGAGGGTTTCGAGGGGGACAGGGAGGGCTGCCTCGCCCACATCGACGAGGTGTGGACGGACATGCGCCCGCTCAGCGCGCGGGGGGAGGTGGCATGACCGACCCGCTGGCCTCCAGGATCGCCGGGATGATCTCCGTCGCCTGCGACGGGCGGCTCACCGCCGACGAGATCGCCGGCTCCGACACCTCCCTGTCCGCGCTGGGCGTCACCTCGCTGGCGCTGCTCCGGCTCATCGACGCCGTCGAGGACGAGTTCGACGTCGCCCTCGACCTCGGCGGGGGCGCCGCCTACCTCGACAGCTTCCCGCTGCTGGTCGGTTACGTGAGCGAGCGGACCTCGTGAGCCCGGAGACCGTGCCGCAGATGCTCGCGCTCCGCGCCGAGCAGGACCCCGAGCGGGAGGCGGTGATCGTCGAGGGCGTCGCGTCGATGACGTTCGGCGAGTGGGACCGGCGCTCGGACGACGTCGCGCACGGGCTGCTCGACCGCGGCGTGCGGCGGGGCGACCGGATCGGGCTGCTCTTCGGGAGCCGGGACTGGGTCGACTTCGCCGTCGCCTACTGCGCGGTCCAGAAGACCGGCGCCGTCGCCGTGCCGCTCTCCGACCGGCTCGCGCCCGCCGAGGTACGGCACATGCTGGAACACTGCTCGGCCTCGGCCCTGCTGTGCGGGCGCGACCTCACCCCGCCGGAAGGCGACCGCTGGAGCGCGGCCGTCGCGGAACTGGAGGGGGGGACGGCGGGGCCGCCCGGGGTGCGGGTCGAGCCCGCGGACCTGGCCCAGATCCTCTACACCTCGGGCACCACGGGGCTGCCCAAGGGCGTGGGCGCCAGCCACGCCAACCTGGCCTTCGGCTGCGAGACCCGCCCCAACCGCCGCAGGTTCGGCCACTCGCGCCACTTGCTGCACGCCTTCCCGATCGGTACCAACGCCGGTCAGACGATGCTGATGAACGCGCTGGACGCCCGTCCGGCCATGCTCACCCTCGGGCGTTTCACCCCCGGCCGTCTCGCCCGGCTGATCGAGTCGCGCCGGGTCGGCACCGTGTTCGTCGTACCCGCCATGGCCATCGAGTTCCTCAACGCGGGGCTGCACGAGCGCCACGACATGTCGAGCGTCCTGCTGCTCGGTTCGGCCGCCTCGGCCCTACCGCCCGCGGTGGCCGCGCGCCTGGCCGACGCCTTCCCCAACGCGACGGTCACCAACTACTACACCTCCACCGAGGCCGCTCCCGCCCAGACCATCATGATCTTCGATCCGTCCAGGCCGGGGGCGCTGGGACGGCCCGCGTTCGGCGGGGCCCTGCGCATCACCGACGCGCACGGCGACCCGCTGCCCCCGGGAGAGACCGGCGAGGTCTGGATGTGCTCACCCACCGCCACCCGCTTCTACTACCGGGACGAGCAGGCGGGCGCCGAGGCGTTCAGGGGCGGCTGGGTGCGGATGGGGGACATCGGCCGCCTGGACGCCGAGGGCTACCTCCACCTCGTCGACCGGGAGAGCGACGTGGTCAAGTCGGGCGCGTTCAAGGTCTCCACGCTCCAGGTGGAGGCGGCGCTCCACGAGCACGAGGCCGTCGCGGAGGCCGCGGTGCTCGGCGTCCCGCACCCGGTACTCGGCAGCGTGCTCGCCGCGGCGGTGGTGCTGCGGTCCGCCGGGACCTCCGGCGGGGATCTACGGGCCTTCCTGATGGACCGCCTGGCCGGGCACGAGCTCCCCGAACGGGTGCTCGTCGTCGACACCCTGCCCAGGAACCAGTCGGGAAAGGTCGTCAAAAGGGAGCTGCGGGGCCTGTTCGAGGTCGCCGCGACAGGTCAGACGGAAGGCGCGTGAAGATGTCGATGTCGCTCACAGCGGGATGGGACCGGGCGACCTTCGCCCAGCACGGGATGTGGATCACCGAGCGGATGGGCGCCGGTGGCCGGGTCTACGCGATGCCGCTCACCCTGCGGCTCGACGGCCCGCTCGACACCGGTGCGATGCTCGCCGCCTGTGCCGCGGCCGTCGAGCGACATCCCGTGCTCGCCGCGGTCCTGGCGGAGCGGGACGGCGAGGTCCGCCTGCTCCCCGGCAAGGTGCCCCCGCCGATCCGCTTCGAGGAGACCCCGCCCGAGCCCGGCCGGCTTGAGGAGGAGGTGGCGCGCCCCTTCGACCTGGAGTCGGGTCCGCCGGCCAGGTTCACCCTCTTCAGGCTGGGGGCCGAGCGGCACCTGCTGCAGATCGTCGCCCACCACGCCGTCTTCGACGGCGTCTCCAAGGATCTGCTGCTCCGTGACATCGCCGCAGCCTACGGGGGTTCCACCCTCGCCCCCCTGACGCTCTCCTGCGACGAGATCGCCCGCGCCGAGCAGGGCCGGGTCGCCGCCGCGCTGGAGGAGGCGGCGGAGTTCTGGCGGCCGAGATGGCAGGACGGGCAGGACCTGCTGCTGCCCGGCCTCACCCGCACCTCGCTGCGCGCCGCGCCCGGTGACACCGTGGAGTTCCGTCTCGGCGGCGAGGTCGCCGCCATCGCCGCCGACCTGGGCCTGACCCGCTTCGAGGTCGTGCTGGCCGCACTGCACACGCTCCTGTACGGGTACGGCAACGCCCGCGTCACGGTGGCGGTGGACCTGTCCACCAGGACCGAGGAGACGCGCGAGCACGTGGGGGCGTTCGTCAACGAGCTGCCCGTGGCCTCCAGCCCGGCCGGGACGTTCGCCGAGTTCGCCCTGTCGATCAGGGAGGAGCTACGGGCGATCTACCGCTATCGCGAGATTCCCCTGGCCAGGGCGCTGGGCGGGATCAGCCCGCGCTCCGCGCTCACCCCCGTCTCGGTCAGCTACCGCAGACGCCCGGCCGGTGACCCCTCCTTCGCGGGGCTGGACGCCTCGGTCGACTGGACGGCGTCCAACGGCGCGGTCCGCAACACTCTGCACCTGCAGGTCGTCGACGGCGCCGACGGCACGGCCGGGGCCGAGGCCCGCCTGCGGTTCAATCCCGAGATCCTGGACCGCGCCGCCTGCGAGGGCGTCGCCGAGCAACTGCGGGTTCTGCTCGCCGGTATCGCGGCCCGCCCCGGCGCCCCGCTCGACGAGCTGCCCCTGCCTCCCCGGATCGTCCCCGACGATCAGGCCGATCACGGCCTCGTCACCGGTCCGGTCTCCGGCGGCGAAGGCGCCAGGGGGGAGGACGTCGAGCTCCTCGGGCAGGTCACGGCGATCTGGTGCGAGGTGCTCGGTGTGGACACGGTCCAGCCGGACGACGACCTGTTCGACCTCGGTGGTCACTCGCTGACGATCACCCAGATCATCGCCCGTGTCCGGGACGGGATGGGCGTCGAGCTCTCCTTCGAGGTGTTCATCGACTCCCCGACCGTCGAGGGCGTCGTCGAAGAGATAGCCAGAGCCCGATGACGGCCGAATCCGGGTCATCGGTGGTGACCGTCGAGTTCTCCGGGGCGCGGGGCGGCGAGTCGCCGCTCACCTGGGGCCAGCTGGCCATCTGGAGGATCACCCGGTGGCTTGAGGACGGCGACCCGTACTTCAACATGCCCTGGGTGCTGCCCGTCTACGGCAGACACACCCAGGGCGCCGTCATCGGCGCCCTGCGCGGCCTCGTCGAGCGGTACGAGACCCTCAGGACCACCTGTGAGGACGCCGCCGACGGGCCGGTCCAGCGGGTGGCGAGCCGGGGCCGGTTCGACGTCGAGGTGGTCGACGCCGGGGAGGACAAGCCACTCGCCGCCGCCAAGAAGGTGTCTGAGGGGCTGGCAGCCAGGGGCTTCGACTACGCGGTCGAGCTGCCGTTCCGCTGCGCCGTCGTGACCGTTGGCGGCCGCCCGCGCGCGGTGGCCTTCGCGCTGTCCCACTTGGCGGTGGACGGCTGGGCGCTGGACGTGCTCGCGGGTGACTGGCGGGCGCTGCTGGCCGGGGACGAGCTGCCCGCTCCCGGGTGGCAGCCGCTGGACCAGGCCGCCTTCGAGCGTGAGGGGGCGGGAGCGGCCCGCGGTGAGCGGGCGCTCCGCCACTGCCGCGCCGAGCTTTCGAGGGCGCCGGAGACCATGTTCGACTTCCCCCGCATCACGGCGGAGGAGCCGAGGTTCGTCCGGGTCGGCATGGAGTCGGTGGCCGTCGCCGCCGCCGCCGAGATCCTGGCCGAGCGGTGGTCGGTCAGCACGGCCAGCGTGCTGACCACGGCGAGCGCGGTGCTGCTGGGCGCGCTCACCGGGCACCGCCGGGTGGTCATGCAGCTGATCGTGGCCAACCGGCACGACCCCAGGACCGCGGCCATGGCCGGCACCGCGGTGCAGGACGGGCTCCTCGTCCTCGATCTGCCGGACGGGACGTTCGCCGACGTGGTCCGTGCCGGGCACCGGCGGGCGTTGACGGCCTACCGCAACGCGCACTACGACCCGTACCGGATGATGGCGCTGCGCGAGGAGATCGGAAGGGAGCGTGGCGGTCCCGTCGACCTGTCCGCCTACTTCAACGACGCGCGGACCACCGCTCACTGGCCCAACCTGCCCAAGGTGGAACCGGCGGGGGATCCGGCCGCGGTCGCCGCCCTCACCGAGCGGACCAGGTTCTTCCCGGTCGGCGCCTGGGACGCGGTGGACGCCACGGTCTTCTTCGCCACCGGGCCCGCCACGAACACCTGCCGGCTCTACCTGCTGACCGACACCGCCTGCCTGCCGCGCTCCACCGCCTACGCGCTGCTGGGCGGGGTGGAGAGGCTGCTGGTCAGGGCCGTGGCCGAGGAGGTGGCGCTGGACGAGGTCGCCGAGCTGTGCGGCATCGTCCCGATCGAGCGCCCCACCGTCCGGGAGGCGGCCCTTCCCGGTACGGCGGAGATCGAGCAGAGCCCGGCGACGGCGAGATCCAGGGAGGTGGCCGGTGACCACGCCTGACCCCCGTGTCGCCGCGGAGACGGACCTCGCGGTGCGGGAGTCCGCGCCGGAGCACGCGGCGCAGGACCGGCGCGAGGAACTGCTCGGCCGGCTGGCGCGGCTGTCGCCGGAACGGCGCGCGGCGCTGCTGGCGGCGGCGCGGGAGCGGGACGGGGGCAGGCGGTGGCCGCTGTCGTTCGGGCAGGAGCGTCTCTGGTTCCTCAGCAGGTTCGACCCCGGCGACACCACGTACCACACCCCCTGGTGCGTGCGGCTGCGCGGCCCCGTCGACGTGCGGGCGCTCGCCGCCGCCTTCACCCGCGTCGCCGAGCGGCACCACGTGCTGCGCACCCGGTTCCGGCTGGCCGGTGACCGTCCCGTCCAGATCGTCGTGCCCGTCGCGCCGGTACCGGTGGAGCGGGCGGACGTCACCGGCGACCCGGCCCCGGCCGTCGTGGAGTTCGTGAACCGGCCGTTCGACCTCGAAGGCGGCCCGCCGCTGCGCGTGGCGCTGCTGCGGCTGGGCGAGGAGCACTTCCTGCTCTGCATCGTCCTGCACCACATCGTCGTCGACGGCTGGTCGCTGGACGTCCTCATGCGGGAGGTGACCGAGTGCTACGCCGCCCACCGCGAGGGCAGGCCGCCGGCGCTGGAGGAGCTCCCGGCGCAGTACCCGCAGCTCGCCGAGGAGGACAGGCGCCGCGCCGAACGGGACGAGGACGCCTCCCACCTCGACCACTGGACCCGCGCGCTCGCCGGGGTGCCGGCGCTCGACCTCCCCGCCGACCATCCTCGTCCCGCCCGCTGGAGCGGGCGCGGCGGGCAGGAGAGCCTGCTCGTGCCCGACGAGGTGATCACCCGGCTGGAGGACGTCGCCAGGAGCGCGCGCTGCACGCTCTTCATGGCGCTGCTCGCCGCCTACCAGGCGACCCTCTCGCTGGCCTCCGGGCAGCGGGATCTGTGCGTCGGGGTGCCGGTCTCCGGCCGGGACCGTACCGAGATCGAGCCGCTGATCGGCTACTTCGCCGGCACGCTCGTGCTCCGTGCCGACCTGTCGGGCGACCCCACCTTCCTCGAACTGATGAAACGCACCAGGCTGACGCTCTTCCGGGGACTCCAGCACGCCGGCACGCCGTTCGAGCGGATCCTCGCCTCGTTGCGCCTGCCCCGTGACCTGAGCAGGCCGCCGCTCTTCCAGGCCATGTTCAACCTGCACAACCTGCCCAAGGACGACCTGCTGCGGACCACGATGGGCGACCTGTCGGCCGAGGTCTACCCCGTCCCCGCGACGGGCCGTACCAAGGCCGAGGTGTCCGTGGACGCCTGGCGGGGGCCCGAGGGCCTCGGCGGCGTCCTCGACTACAGCAGTGACCTGTTCTCCGCCGGAACCGCGCGGCGCCTGGCCCGCACCTTCACCGACGTGGTGGAGCGGGCCGGGACCGACCCGGGCCTCCGGCTGTCCGACCTGAGAGGTGTACGACCGTGGTGATGTCCTCCCCGGCGCGAGAGCCGGGACTCACGGCACCAGACCCGCAGGGAGAGGGCATGGTGACGGTGCCGGAGCTGATCCGCGACCGGCCGGCGACGGCACCCGACACGGTGGCGGTCAGCGGGCAGGGCGGCGAGCTGACCTACCGGGAGCTGCACCGGCGGGTCGACGACCTCGCCGCGCTGCTGCGCGAGTGGGGAGTGGGCCCCGAGGTCCCGGTCGGGCTGTGCATGGAGCGCACCACGGGGATGGTCGTCGCGGTCCTGGCGGTCTGGGCCGCCGGAGGCGCGTACGTCCCGCTCGACCCCGCCTTCCCCGAGGACAGGCTGCGGCTCATGCGCCAGGACGCCGGGATCGGCCTGGTGCTGACCCAGGCCGGCGTGGACCGGCGCCTGCTGGCCGGAGTCCCCCGGATCCTCGTGCTCGCCCCGGACGGTACCGCCCCCACCGCCCGCCGCGACACGCCGCGGGGACCGCGGGGCGACCTGGCGTACGTGATGTACACCTCGGGCTCCACCGGGCGGCCCAAGGGGGTGGAGGTCCCGAGGCGCGCCGTGCAGAACCTGCTCGGCTCGTTCGCCGAACGGCTGAAGCTCACGCCCGAGGACCGCTGGCTCGCCGTCACCACCCTGTCGTTCGACATCTCCGTCCTGGAGTTGCTGCTCCCCCTGGCGTGCGGGGCGCGGGTCGTCGTGGCCTCCGCGAGCCAGGCGGCCGACGGCCGGAGGTTGCGGGCGCTGGCGGTCGCCGAGCGGATAACGGCGCTGCAGGCCACCCCGGCCACCTGGCGCATCCTGCTGGAGGCCGGCGGAGTGCCGGAGACGATCCGCACCCGGCTCTGCGGGGGAGAGGCACTGCCGCGCGACCTCGCCGACGCGCTCCTCGCCCCGGGGACGAGCCTGTGGAACGTGTACGGGCCGACCGAGACGACCGTGTGGTCCACCGCGGGGATCGTCGCGCCCGCACCGGCCCGGGTCGTGCTGGGGGAGCCGATCTCCGAGACGTCCCTGTACCTCCTGGGCGACGACGGCCTGCCGGTCGCGGACGGCGAGGCCGGGGAACTTCACATCGGCGGGGCCGGGGTGGCCCGCGGCTACCGGGGCATGCCCGCCCTGACCGCCGCCCGCTTCCTGCCCGACCCCTTCGCGGCCGGCGGGGGAGGGCGCATGTACGCGACCGGCGACCTCGTCCGGCGCACCCCGGACGGCCGCCTGGAGTACCTGGGCAGGGCCGACAGCCAGGTCAAGGTGCGGGGGTTCCGCATCGAGCTGGAGGAGATCGAGACGGTCCTGCGCTCGGTGGAGTGGGTGCGCCAGGCCGCCGTCGGTGTCCACCGGGGACCGGACGGCCTGCCCACGCTGGTGGCCTACCTGGTCGGTGCGGAGGGAGCGGCACCGGAAGGGCCGTGGGAGGCGCTGCGCGCCAGACTCAGGGCGAGCCTGCCCGAGTACATGGTGCCCGCGCACCTCGTCACCCTCGACGCCCTGCCGCTCACCCCCAACGGCAAGCTCGACCGCGCGGCGCTGCCGGCGCCCGACCGGGCTCGGGCGTCGACGACCCCCTACCGGGCGCCGTCGAGTTCGGCGGAGGACGAGCTCGCCGCGATGTGGGAGGAGGTGCTGGGAATCGAGCGGCCGGTCGGGGTCGACGACGACTTCTTCGAGCTCGGCGGGCACTCGCTGACGGCCGCCCAGATCATCGCCAGGGTCCAGTCGCGCTTCGGCGTCGCCGTGCCGCTGGTGGCGCTCTTCGAGCATCCGACCGTCGCCGGGCTCGCCCGGCAGCTGGACCGCCTGGGCGACGACGACCTGGACCTCGTCGAGGTCGCCGCGCTGCGCGAGCAGCTCGACGGCCTCGGTGCCGAGGAACTCGCGGCGATCTTCGACGAACTGGGGCCGGGCGCGTGAGGGCGCCCCTGTCCCCGGCGCAGGAGCGGCTCTGGATCCTGCAGCGCGTCGATCCGGACGACGCCTCCTACAACATGTATCTCGTACGCCTGCTTCGCGGCCCCCTCGACCAGGCCGCGCTGATCTGGGCGCTCACCGACGTGCTGACCCGCCACGAGAGCCTGCGCACCAGGTTCACCGAGGAGGACGGCGTTCCCTGGGCCGTGGTGGAGAGCGGGGCACCCGGGATCGAGTGGCTGCGCTCCGGGAGCCGCGAGGACGCGGAACGCCTGGTGGCCGAGCGGACCAACGAGCCGTTCGACCTGGAGGCCGGGCCTCCGCTGCGGGTGGCGGTGATCCGGATAACCGACGACCGGCATGTGCTCTGCGTCACGATGCACCACATCATCTCGGACGGCTGGTCGCTCAACGTCATCCTGGACGACCTGGCCGACTGCTACACCGCGCGCCTCGCCGGGGCCGAACCCCGGCTGCGCCCGTTGCCGGTCCAGGCGGGCGACTACGCGCGCTGGCAGCGGCGCAGGGCCGAGCGGGCCGTGCCGTACTGGCAGGAGAGGCTCGCCGCGCCGCCCCCGGTCGAGCTGCCGTTCCGCCGGGAGGGGGCGGGGAGCGGGCGGGGCGAGTTCCAGGGTGTCCGGTTGTCACCCGAGACGGCGCGGCGGCTGGAGCGGCTGGCCGCCGAGCAGCGCACCACCCTGTTCACCGTGCTGGTCGCCGCGTACCAGACGTTGCTGCTGCGGCACACCGGGCAGACCGACGTCCTGGTCGGCACCGTCGTCGCGGGGCGGGACCGGGTCGAGCTGGAACCGATGGTCGGATACGTCTCCCAGACGGTGATCCTCCGCGGGGACCTGTCGGGCGACCCGCCGTTCACCGGCCTGATCGGCCGCAGCCGTGGCGAGGTCCTCGCCGCGCTGGGCAACTTCTCGGTCCCCTTCGAGCAGCTCGGCCACCCCGTGGAGTCGCTGCTGTCCTCCATGCTCATCCTGCACAACCAGGACGCCGGTCCCCGGCGGGCGTTCGGCGAGCTGACCGTGACCGACATCGACGCCGGATTCCGGCAGGCCAAGGTGGACCTCCTCGTCGAGGTGTGGTCCGACGAGAACGGGCTCGGCCTCTCCCTCTGCCATGACACGGGCCTGTTCGAGGCGGCAGAGGTCGGCCGCCTGGCCGCCAGGTTCGCCCTGCTCCTCGAATCCGTCGCGGCCCGCCCCGACACCCCGCTCTCCGCCCTGCCGATCTGGACCGACGCCGACCACGCCGACATCCACACCCTGTCGGCCGGGCCGTCCGGCGCCGAGCTCGCCGGGGACGTCCTGGTGCCCGAGATGATCCACCAGGCCGCGCGGCGGACGCCCGAGGCCGTCGCCGTGGTCTGCGGGCGGGAGAGCGTCACGTACGGCGAGTTGCTGGCTCGCGCGGGCGCGCTCGCCGGGGTCCTCCGTGACGGCGGGGTCGGCCGCGGCGACGTCGTCGGGGTCTGCCTGCCCCGCTCGATCGAGGCGATCACCGCGCTGCTCGCCGTCTGGTGGGCGGGGGCCGCCTACCTGCCGTTCGACCCCGACGTCCCGGACGAGCGGCTGGCCTTCTCGATGGCGGACGGCTCGGCCACCCACCTGATCACCCTGCGCGAACCGCCGCCGGGCCGCGTCGCCGTCGCCCCCGCGCCACCCGCGCCTCCCGGGGGCGCCGTCGGCGCCCCCGCCCCCCTCCGGGGCGCGACCGTGCCGCTGGACGCCGCGTACGTCATCACCACCTCGGGCTCCACCGGCGTGCCCAAGGGCGTGCTGGTGGAGCACGGCGCGCTGGCCGCGCGGGTGCGGTGGATGCGCGCGGACTACGGCCTGACCTCCGGCGACCGGGTCGTCCAGTTCGCCTCGCTCAGCTTCGACGCCCATGTCGAGGAGGTCTTCCCGGCGCTGGCCGCGGGGGCCACGCTGGTGCTCCTCCCCGACGGGGCGACGAGCCTGCCCGACCTGCTGGCCTCGCCGGAGGGCGAGGCGGTCACCGTGCTCGACCTGCCGAGTGCGTACTGGCACTCACTGGCCGAGGAGCCGGGCGAGACCGCCTGGCCCGCCTCGCTCCGCCTGGTGATCCTCGGTGGTGAGCAGGTCTCCGCGGCGGCGGTGGAGCGCTGGCGCGGCCTGCTCGGCGACCGGGTCCGGCTGGTCAACACCTACGGCCCGACCGAGGGGACGGTGATCGCCACCGCCGCCGACCTCGGGGCGCGCGACGTCGTGGGCCGCCCGCCGATCGGCGGCCCGATCGCGGAGACCACCGTCCGGGTGCTCGACGACAGGGGAGAGCCCCTGCCACCCGGCGCGGCCGGGGAACTGGTCATCGGCGGGGCCGGGGTGGCCCGCGGCTACCTCGGCAGGCCGGCGCTCACCGCCGGCGTCTTCGTCCCCGACCCGTACGGTGCCCCCGGGGCGCGCCGCTACCGGACGGGGGACCGGGCGCGGTGGCGCTCCGACGGGCGGCTGGAGTTCCTGGGGCGGCTGGACGCGCAGCTGAAGATCCGAGGTTTCCGGATCGAGCCGGGTGAGGTGGAGAGCCGCCTGCTCGCCCACCCGCAGGTGGGCCAGGCCTTCGTGACCGGCCGGGGCGAGGAACTCGTCGCCTACGTCACCGGCACCGCGGATCCGGCGGACCTCAGGGAACACCTGGGGCACTCGCTCCCGCGCCAGCTCGTCCCCACCGCCTGGGTGAGCCTGGAGGCGTTCCCCCTCACCCCGGGCGGCAAGATCGACCGCGCCGCGCTCCCCGAACCGGTCGCCGCCTCCTTCGCCGAGCGGGTCGCGCCGCGCACGGACGCGGAGAGGCTGGTGGCCGGGATCTGGGACGAGTTGCTCGGCACGGGGGCGGTCGGTGTCTTCGACGACTTCTTCGCACTCGGCGGGCACTCCCTGCTGGCGACCCGGGTGGCGGCGCGGATCAGGCGGGCCACCGGCATCGAGGTCCCGATCCGGACCGTCTTCGCCATGAGCACCGTCGCCTCACTCGCCGAGGCGCTGGAGGAACTGCTGATCAAGGAACTGGACGCCCTGACCGACGAGGAGGCCATGGACCTGCTCGCGGGCACCGACCATTCCTGACCCTGCCGGTGGCGCTCTCAGGCGTGCTCCCGGTGGGAATCCGGTGTCGGCCGGGGGCTGTTGATAAGGGAGGGAGGCGGCGTAGCATCCGGGCACGCCTCGTGTTGTCGGGCGCTTGTTCGGAGTCGTGAGTCACGAGGATGCGAGGCCCCAATGAGCGTTGTCCAGCCCGGTCCCGACCCGAGGTCGGCGCTCGCGGAGCCGACGCGCAGGGTGGGGCCCTGGTGGGTGGCCGGCATCTCGCTGGCCAACCTGGCGCTCTGGATGGGGTACTTCGGGCCGCTCCAGGTCCTGCTTCCCTCGCAGGTGGCGGTGGTCGACCCGGCGGGCAAGGAGGGGGCGCTGGCGCTGGTGACCGGGCTGGGGGCCGCCGTCGCGATGCTGTTCAACCCCGTCGCGGGGGCGTTGTCCGACCGCACGGCGGGGCGGTTCGGGCGCAGGCACCCGTGGTCGCTGGCCGGGGCATTGGTCGGCGCGGGGGCGCTGGTCCTGCTGGCGGGGCAGGGGACGATCGCCGGCCTGGCGGCCGGCTGGTGCCTCGCGCAGGCCGGGCTCAACGCGATGCAGGCCTCGCTCACCGCCGGGGTGCCCGACCACGTGCCGGTGAGCCAGCGGGGTGAGGTGTCGGGCTGGATCGGGATTCCCCAGTCGCTGGGGGTGGTGCTCGCCGTGGTCCTGGTCACCATGGTCGCCACCACCACCGAATCCGGATATTTCCTGATAGCGGTGCTGATCCCGCTCTGCGTGCTCCCCTTCGTTCTCACCACCCCCGACCCTCGCCTGGCGGCCAGGCCCCCCTTCGAGCTCGGGGCCTTCCTGAGAGGTTTCTGGATCAGCCCCCGCGCCCACCCCGACTTCTTCTGGGCCTGGCTGACCCGCTTCCTGATGCAGCTCGGCAACGCCGTCGCCACGCTCTACCTGCTGTACTTCCTCACCGACGCGGTCGGCTACGAGCGGCTCTTCCCCGGCGAGCGGGCCGAGGACGGCCTGCTCACGCTGATCCTGATCTACACCACGACGGTCGTGCTCACCACCGTCGTCGCGGGCGTCGTCTCCGACCGGCTCGGCCGCCGCAGGGCGCTCGTCACGGCCTCCGGCTTGATCAGCCTGGTCCCCGCGGTGATGCTCGCGTTCTGGCCGCTGTGGCCGGTGGCGACGGTCGGCGCCGCGATCATGGGGGTCGGCTTCGGCATCTACCTCTCGGTCGACAACGCCCTGGTCACCCAGGTCCTGCCGGCCGCCGAGGGACGTGCCAAGGATCTCGGTGTCATCAACATCGCCAACTCGGGACCCCAGGTGCTCGGCCCGGTCATCGCCGGTCCCATCGTGGCCGGTCTCGGCGGCTATCCGGTCCTCTACCTGACCTCCGCGGCCCTCGCCCTGCTCGGCGCCGCCCTTGTCTGGAAGATCCGCTCGGTGCCCTGACCGTACGGCCGGACGCCGTCCGCCGCGGGGAGCCGTGCCCCGCGCGTGCGCGGCACGGCTCTTCGGGGGCGCCGGCCGGTCGGCGCCCCTTCAGCGCCCGCTCAGGCGGCGGACGGCGAGGGCGGCCACCCGGACGGCGGCCGAGGGGGAGAGGCGGGTACCGCGCCAGGCGAGGCGGCCGACGGCGGGCGCCACGATGAGGGCGCGATTGCGGGCCATGCCCCTGATGATGTCGGCGGCCAGCGCGTCGACGGAGTAGAGACGGCCCATGGTCCTGCTCGCCGACTCGCGGGCGCCGGCGCCGGTCGGGGTCTGCGGCAGACCGGGATTGGCGTTGTCGAGCAGCGGGGTGTCGGTGAACCCGGGGCAGACCACGCTCACCCGGACACCGTGGGCGGCGGCCTCGGCGCGCAGGGCGAGCGAGAGCCCGACCACCGCGTGCTTGGTCGCCGTGTAGGGCGCCATCAGCGGCGCGGGGACCAGCCCGGCCAGGGACGCGGTGTTCACGATGTGCCCGAAGCCCTGCCGCTTCATGATCGGGTAGGCCGCGTGGACGCCGTGGACGACACCGCGCAGGTTCACGTCGATCGTCCGGTTCCAGTGGTCGAGGGTGAGCTCGTCGACGGTGCCGCCGACCGCGATTCCGGCGTTGTTGAAGACGACGTCGAGCCGTCCCCGCTCGGCCGCCACCCGCTCGACGAGATCGGCCACGGCCCGCGCGTCGGAGACGTCGAGCGTCGCGGCCGAGCCGCCGAGCTCCTTGGCGGCACGCTCGGCCCCGGCGCCGTCCAGGTCGGCGATGACGACGTGCGCGCCGCGCCTGGCGAACTCGCGGGAGACGGCCCGGCCGATGCCGGAGGCGCCCCCTGTCACGATCGCCGTTCTCATCTGCCCGCCTTCCCGGTCCGTGTCGTGCCGGGCGCCGGGGGCGCCCAGATGCCCATCGCCTTCCACACCCGGCGCTGGACGGGGTTCATCAGGCCCAGCTCGGCGCAGAGCTCGCGGGTCTTGCCGATCGAGTCGCGGATCTCCGCGGCCATCTCGGGGTTGCCGGTGTAGACCTCCCTGACGACGTCCTCGGGGATGCCGAACGTCCTGATCATCGAGCCTGGCGGTGAGAGCATGATCCGGGCCATGATGCCCAGGATGACAGGGGAGACGAGGCCCAGTGTGAAGCGCCGGTAGCGGGGCATCCGGGGCACCCGGCGGCGCAGGTAGTGGCGGGCGAAGGAGATGTGCCTGGCCTCCTCGGCGATGTGAATCCGTATGATCGTCTCCTCCAGCGGATGCCGGGCCCTGCCCGCTTTGATCATCTTGCGCTGCACGTGGTCGATCGGGTCCTCGCCGCCGAGGACGAAGACGAAGAAGAGCTCGGTGGAGATCAGCGGGATCCACGGGGTGATCTGCGCGAGCAGGCTCAGCGGCCCCGGCATGCCCTTTATTGGAAGTTTCGTGCGGTTCACGAACTCTTGGAACATCATCCCGTGATGTCCCTCTTCGATGGTCTCGTGGTAGACGTAGCGGAACTCGGGGGAGCCGTTCGGCAGCCGGTACGCGTAGTTCAGCAGCCCGCGCTTGAGCAGGTTCTCGAACTGCAGGCCGATCTTCATGGCGGTCGCCACCCGCCACAGCCCGATCCTGGCGCGGATCTCGGGAGGCTGTGCCCGGTACCAGGCGTGGCCGCCCAGCCTGTCGACCTCGGGCAGCTCCCAGCGCGGGTCGTCCTGGAAGACGAGGAACTCCTGCTCGTCCCAGGGGATGTCGACGTACGGCTCCCAGTGCTTGTCGACGGACGCCTTCGAGAGGCGCCCTATGACCGCCTCGTACGCGCGTCTCTCGGTGACCTGCTGGTCGCCCTCTCTGTCCGCGGCGGTCTCTGGGGCTGGTGTCATCGCTGCCCTCCCATCGGATGTCTGCGCTAATTGTACGAAGCATCTAATAAGACGGAAAGTCCCGCGGAGGTATGAGGTCCCTCGCACCGGTGTGACGTCCTTCACTCAGCGTTGTATTAAGGCCACTCCTGCTCCGGTCGGTGACCTGTCCGTCGCTGCAGGTGATGTAACCCTTCGACTATGGCAGTGGTCGCAGCCCCCCGGCCCCTTCTGGGAATCGCGCTCCTGACCTTCGTCAGCGCCGCCTGGGGGTCGGCTTTCCCGCTGATGAAGGACCTCATCGTCCGCATGCCCGTGGCGGACCTTCTCGCCGAGCGGTACGGCATCGCCACGGTCGTGCTGGTCGCGCTCCGCCCGAGTAGCCTGCGAGGGCTCTCCGAGAGCACCTGGCTGATCGGCATCCTGCTCGGCCTGCTGTTCGGCGTCGGCCAGACGGTCCAGGCGGTCTCGCTGCACGACCTGCCCTCGTCGGTCTCGGGGTTCACGGTCGGCTCGTACGTGGTGATCACCCCGGTCCTCGGGCTGGTCCTGCTCGGCGCCAGGACCTCGGCCAGGATCTGGGTCGCGGTGGCGCTGGCGACCGTCGCGATGACCGTGTTCACCCTGCTGAAGGGCGTGGAGGGCGACATCTCCCCGCCCGCGCTGGTCGCCACCCTGGTGTCGGCCGTCCTGTACGCGGCCCACACGCTGGTGCTCGGCAACTCCGCCGAGGCGCGGCGGCACGCCTACGCGGTCACGGTCATCCAACTCGGCGCCATCGCCGTCATGACGGGCGTCCTCGCCCTGCCGGGCGGCCTGACCCTGCCCGCCACGCCGGCCGACTGGCTGATCCTCGGCCACCTGTCGATCGTGGCCTGCGCCCTGGGTTTCCTGGCCCGCTCGTGGGGCCAGGTCCACGTGCCGCCGGTGCCCGCCACGGTGATCCTGTCGACACAGCCGCTCTGGGTGACCGTCCTGGCCGTCGCGCTGTACGGGGAGTCGCTCACCCTGAGCGTCTTCCTCGGCGGAGGGCTGATCGCCCTCGCCATGCTCCTGGTCGTGCTGCCCAGGGGGCTGTTCAGCGTGATCTGGCGTGGAATCCCGGGCAGTTCACGCCCGGGAGGAAACGACAGCACGGGAGGGCCGCCAGGGCCCGAGCGGTGCGGTGACCGGTAGGCCGTCGAGCGGCTCAGCCCGGGCGTCTCTGGTCTTCGATGTACTCCTTGATGATCGATAGGGGTGCGCCGCCGCAGGAGGCTGCGAAGTACGACGGCGACCAGAAATGCCCGCCCCACAGATACTTATGGATATGTGCCGGATACTCCTTGCGCAATAGCCGGGCGGACACGCCCTTGAGGCTGTTCACCAGCGTCGAGAGGGCGACTTTGGGTGGGTAGTGCACGAGCAGGTGCACGTGATCTTCCTCGCCGTTGAACTCGACCAGCTCCGCCCCGAAACCGTCGCACACCTCGATCATGATGTCTTCGCAGCGACGCAGGATCTCGCCGGTGAACACACCTCGCCGATACCTCGAGACAAAGACCAAATGTGCATGAAGCGCGCAAACAACGCTTCGACCTCTTCTTATATCGGGGCTCGGTTCCCATCTCGGTGACATGGACCTAACGCTAAAGTGTTCGAGGTGAAGCTGGTGGTGCAGGTGAGACTCCTGCCGACGCCCGAGCAGGCGGCGGCGCTGCAGGCGACCCTGCACGCGGTCAACGACGCGGCCACCTGGGTGGCGGCGCTCGCCCACCACCAGCGGGTATTCCGCAATTACGACCTGCGCAGGCACGCCTACGGGCAGATCAAGGACGACTACGGGCTGGCGGCTCAGGCCGCGCAGCATGTCATCAAGAAGGTCACCGACGCCTACGCCACGCTGCACGCCAATCTCCGCAACGGCAACGTGGGCAGGCCCGGCTCCGCGCGGCGCGAGCGGGCCTTGGCCAAGCCGATCGTCTTTCGCCCCGGCGCGGCCCAGCCGTTCGACGACCGCTGCCTGTCCTGGCAGATGGACGCGCGCACAGTGAGCATCTGGACCACGCGCGGGCGAATGAAAAACGTGGCGTTCGCCGCCTCGGCCGATCAGCTCCAGATGTTGGCCGCCTACCGCAAGGGCGAATCGGACCTCGTATACCGCGATGGCATGTGGTTCCTCATCGCCACCTGCGACCTGCCAGAGGTGCCGGTGCGCACCCCGAACGGATTCCTGGGGGTGGACCTGGGGATCGCCAACATCGCGACCACCAGTGGCGGGGTTCGCCACAGCGGCAAGGGCCTGAACGCGGTCCGCCACCGCCACCGCGAGCTGCGCCGCCGCCTGCAGGCCAAGCAGACCAAGTCCGCCAAACGGCTGCTGAAGAAACGCCGCCGCAAAGAAGCGCGCTTCGCCGCCGACACCAACCACACCATCGCCAAACGCATCGTGACCGAGGCGCAACGCACCGGGCAAGGCATCGCCCTGGAAGATCTCCAGGGCATCCGCGACCGGGTACGGCTCCGCAAGCCCCAGCGGGTCACGTTGCATTCATGGAGCTTCCACCAGCTCGGCCGGTTCATCGCCTACAAGGCGGCCCGTGCCGGTGTCGCTCTGATATTCGTGGACCCGGCCTACACCTCGCAGGCCTGCTCGGCCTGCGGGCACGTGGACAAGAAGAACCGGCCCGACCAGGCCGGCTTCGCCTGTACGTCGTGCGGTTTCGCTGAGCACGCCGACGTCAACGCAGCTCGTAACATCGCCTCGCGCGGTGTCACAAGCTGGGCAGTGAGTCACGCTGCCTGACGCGGACCAGACCGTCGAAGCCACCGACGGCGAGGAGCTGCAAGCTCAGTCCTTCAGGGCTGAGAAGCTGACCTCAGTTCGGCGGGGGAGAGGCCCAGTTCCGCCGCGGCGGCCGTCTGGATGAACTCGGTCATGCGCGCCCGGGAGAGCAGCCGCCTGTGCACCGTCACCTGGGTGGCCAGGCCGTCGATGAGAGACATGATCCGCCAGGTCGAGCCCTCGGGGTCCGCGCAGACGAAGGTTCCCGCCGCGACGCCGTCGTCGATGATCGCGTGAAGCGCCTCCTTCCACCGCGTGTCGATCCTGCGGGACGTCTCCTCAAGCTCGGAGTTGCGCATCGACTCGGCCCAGGCGTCGATCCACAGGGCCCACGACTTGGTCTTTCCGCCGGGGGGATAGAACCTGAGCAGGGCCCGCAACCGGTCGAGGGGTGAGCCGCCCGACTCCTCCACCCTGGCGAGCGCGTCCAGATGGAGTTGGGCCGCGTAGGAGAAGGCCTGGGCGAACAGCTTCTCCTTGGTCTCGAAATGGTAGAAGAGCAGCGCCTGGCTGACGCCGGCCGCCTGCGCGATGTCCGCGGTTCGGGTGTGACCGAACCCCTGGGCCGCGATGACATCGCAGGCGGTTCGGAGCAGATCTTCACGACGTAATCGCCCAAATCCCCTTGCCACAAGGGAACCCTAGCGGGTCAGGGGGCGCCGTCCTGGTCGGGGTGCAGGGGGATCCGCAGGACGAACCGCGCGCCCCGGACGCTGTCCTCCAGCCTCAGGATGCCGCCGTGGGTGCGGGCGATCTCCCTGGCGATGGGGAGTCCCAGTCCGGTGCCTCCCTCGTCCCTGTTGCGGGAGGCGTCCAGCCGGGCGAACCGCTGGAAGACCAGCTCCCGCTGCTCGGGCGCGATCCCGGCGCCGTCGTCGAGCACCTCCACGACGGCCGTTCCGTCGTCCCTGGTCACGCTCACCGAGACCTTGGAGTCGGCGTGCCGTTCGGCGTTGTCCAGCAGGTTCGTCAGCAGCCGGGCCATCCGGAGCCGGTCGCCGGTGATCGCCACCCCCGGCTGCAGCTCCCTGTCGATCCGGACGTTGCGCCGGTGCCTGTCCAGCTCATCGCAGACAAGCATGCCCAGGTCGATCCGCTCGTAATGGGCGGGCACCCCGGAGTCGAGCTTGGCCAGTGTCAGCAGGTCCGAGACGATCGCCTGAAGCCGGTCCAGGCTGGCGAGCATCGCGTGGGCCTTCGCCGTCCAGTCGATGTCGTCGGGGTAGCGCAACGCCTCCTCCACCTGGGCGCGCATGGCGGTGAGCGGGCTGCGCAGGTCGTGCGAGGCGTCGGAGGCGAACCTGCGCTGCTGCTCGGCCGAGGCCTCCAGCCGGTCCAGCGTCTGGTTGATCGTCTCGGCCAGTTGCCTGATCTCGTTCCGCGCGGCCGGCACCGGCACCCGGCGGCCGATGTCGGTCGCGGTGATCTCCTCCAGCTCGCGTCTGATCGCCTTGACCTGCACGAGCGCCGTCTTCACGGCCCTGAGTGTCACGATCGTGAAGGCGGCGCCGCCTATCACGATGGTTGTCGTGACGGCGGTGAGCGTCAGCCGACGGTGTACCGACCGCGCGTTCCCCGCGAACACTTCACTCCTCGGCGCTGAATAGGGCCACTAGGCGGATTAATTGCCGTTTCCTGGTGATTGATGGCCAAGAAGGGGCAAATATCCTTTCACCTTCCCCTGCAGAGCATTGCTCTGTACGGCTGATCGGGTGCTGGCTAGAGTAAGTGAGCACTGATTGGAGCGGACATGAATCTTCAGGAGTACCGGCGGCGTGCCAGGACCTGGCTGGAGGCCAACGCTGGCGACGTCGAGGCCGAGGCCACCCCGGACGCGGGTGGGGTCGCTGCCGCGAAGGCCTTCATGGCGCGCATGTACGACGCGGGCTACTCGGGGATCGGCTGGCCGAGCGAGTGGGGCGGCCAGGGGCTGACCCAGGCGGAGGAGCGGGCCTTCGCCGAGGAGGCCGCGGGCTTCACACTGCCGACCTACGTCTTCTCCATAGGACTCGGGATGTGCGGGCCGACCCTCGTCGACCTCGGCACCCCCGAGCAGAAGGCCAGGCACCTGCGTCCGCTGCTGCGTGGCGAGGAGATCTGGTGCCAGCTCTTCTCCGAGCCCGGCGCCGGCAGCGACGTCGCCGCCCTGCAGACCCGGGCCACCCCGGCCGAGGACGGCTGGACGGTCACCGGGCAGAAGGTCTGGACCTCGGTCGCCCAGCACGCCTCCTACGGGCTGCTGCTCACCCGCACCGACGTGGACGCGCCCAAGCACAAGGGCCTTTCGATGTTCATCGTGGACATGCGCGCCCCCGGCGTCACGGTCCGCCCGCTGCGGGACATGACAGGCCGCGCCCACTTCAACGAGATCTTCTTCGACGACGTGCACATCCCCGCGGAGAACCTGGTCGGCCAGGTCAACGACGGGTGGAGCTGTGCGGTCACCACACTCCTGCACGAGCGTCTGTCCATCTCCAGCGGCGTCGGCATGGGCGGCCGCAAGGACAACCCGGTCGCCTTCGAGGTGCTGCGCCACACCGCCGACACCGCCGACCCGGTGGTCAGGGACCAGCTCATCGAGCTGCACATCCGCTCCCGCGCGCTCGCCCTGTTCAACGAGCGCCTCTCCCAGGAGACCAAGGCCGGCGTCTTCCCCGGGGCCAGGGGCAGCGCGGCCAAGCTGCTGCTGGCCGAGCTGACCATGTTCCAGGCCGACCTCGCCACCTCGCTGGCCGGGCCGGGGGCCGTCGCCTACGAGGAGGGTGGCGGGCGGCTGGCCGAGGCCGTCTCACTCGCTCCCGCCATGGCCCTCGGCGGCGGCACCAACGAGATCATGCGCAACATCATCGGCGACCGGGTGCTCAACCTGCCGCCCGAGCCGCGGGTGGACAAGAACGTGCCGTTCAAGGACCTCAAGGTGAACGGGTGACCTCCGGGCTCGCGCAGAAAGGCGGAAACATATGAAGCTCGTGCTCACCGAGGAACAGCGGGAACTGCGCGGCGCGGTCCGTGCCTTCCTCGCCTCCGCCTCGCCGCTGCCCGAGGTCCGGCGGGCCGTCGAATCCGAGACCGGCCACGACCCCGAGGTCTACCGCAGGCTCAACGGCGAGCTCGGGCTCGCCGGCCTCGTCGTCGGAGAGGAGCATGGCGGCGCGGGGGCCGGGTACGCCGAGCTCGCGGTGGTCCTGGAGGAGACCGGCGCGGCGCTGCTGCCGGGCCCCTTCCTGGCCACCACCCTCGCCACGATCCTGCTGACCGAGGTGGGCGACAAGGAGCTGCTGCCCGGCATCGCCGCGGGGACCACGCTCGCGACCGTCGCCCTCGACGGCGGTCGTGCGCTCAACGGTGCCGAGGCCGACGTGGTCCTGGCGATCGAGGGGCCGCGGGTCCTGGCGGTCAGAGGCGGTGACCGCACCCCGCTGACCACCCTGGACATCACCCGCAGGCAGGCGAAGGTGGATCTGGGCGCGGGCGAGGAGATCGCCTCGTCGACGGAGGGCGTGGCGAGGGCCAGGGACCTGTTCGCGGTCGCGGTGGCCGCCGAGCAGCTCGGCGTGCTGCGCGCCTCGCTGGACGCCATCGTCGGCTACGCCAAGCTCCGGGTGACCTTCGGCCGCCTCATCGGCTCCTACCAGGGCGTCAAGCACCGGCTCGCCGACATGCACTGCAAGCTGGAGCAGGCCGAGTCGATAGTCCGCTACGCGGCCTGGGCCGCGGACGAGGCGCCCGGCGAGCTCTCCTCGGCCGCCGCGCTCGCCCAGGCCTACGTCGGCAGGGCCTGCTTCGAGGTGGCCCGGGACAACCTCCTGCTGCACGGCGGCATCGGTTTCACCTGGGAGCACGACGCGCATCTCTACTACAAGCGCGCCAAGGCCGACGAGGTGCTGCTGGGCGCGCCCCGCACGCACCGTACCCGCCTCGCCGAACTGCTGGAGCTCTAAAGGAGGAACGTCCATGGCCGACATCAGCGGGCTACCCACCTTCTACCGGATCGCCGAGGCCGATCCCGGCCGCCGCGCGCTGATCCACCCCGACGGCGCCGTGACGACCTACGGAGAGTTGCTGGCCACGGTCAACCAGGTCTCACACGGCCTGCGGGCCCGCGGGCTCGGCCGAGGCGACGTGGTCGCCGGAGTGCTGCCCAACGGCATCGACGCGGTGGTCATGCTGATGGCCACCGGGCAGGTGGGGCTGTACTACGTACCGGTCAACTGGCACCTCACGGCCGCCGAGATCGACTACATCCTGGCCGACTGCGACGCCCGGGTCGTGGTCGCCGACCCGTCGTACTCCGTCGAGAAGGCCGTCGGCGTGGCCGAGCTGGCCGAGGGGCAGCCCACGACCGCCCCTGACGACCGCTCGGGCGGCGGCGTCATGTGGTACACCTCGGGCACCACCGGGTTCCCCAAGGGCGTGCAGCGCCCGCTCTCCAGCCACGAGCCGGAGGCGACCGTCCCGCTCTACACCTGGTTCCTGGGCGAGGTCTGCGACCTGCGGGCCGGCGACGAGATCCACCTGGTGACCTCGCCGATGTACCACTCCGCGCCGTGCGCGCACACCATCTTCGCCCTCCACCTCGGGCACACCCTGGTGATCGCGCCCAGGTTCGAACCGGAGGCCATTCTGGAGCTGGTCGACAGGTACCGGGTCGGCAACGCGCTGATGGTGCCGACCATGTTCCACCGGATGCTGCAGCTTCCGGCGGAGGTCAGGGCGCGCTACGACGTGTCGTCGCTGCGGCAGGTGGTGCACACCGGCGCGGCCTGCCCGGTGGCGGTCAAGAAGGGCATCATGGACTGGTGGGGGCCGGTGCTGTACGAGTACTACGGCTCCACCGAGACGGCCATCGCCTTCTCCGTCAAGCCGCACGACTGGCTGGAGCGTCCCGGCACGGTCGGCCGCCCGGCCCCGACCTTCGAGGCGAGGATCCTCGGCGCGGACGGGGAGGAGCTCCCCGCGGGCGAGCCCGGCATGATCTACGTCAGGTCGGGCACCGGCGGTTTCGAGTACCGCAAGGACCCGGAGAAGACCGCCGCCAGCATGCGCGGTGACTGGTACGCCCCCGGTGACATCGGCTTCATGGACGCGGACGGCTTCCTGTTCCTCTGCGACCGCCGCACCGATCTGATCGTCTCCGGCGGGGTGAACATCTACCCCGCGGAGATCGAGGCGGCGATCCTGGAGCACCCGGCGGTCGCCGACGTCGTGGTGATCGGCGTGCCCGACGAGGAGTGGGGCCACCGGGTGGTCGCCCTGATCCAGCCGGTGCCCGGCCCCCGCCCCTCGGTCGAGGAACTGCTGGCACACCTCGGCCCGCGGATCGCCCGCTTCAAGCACCCCAGGGTCATCGAGTTCCGCGACGAGCTGCCCCGCACGCCCACCGGGAAGCTCTCCCGCTCCAAGGTCAGGGAGGAGTATCTGGCCTCCTGACGGTCCCGTGCCCGTACGCCCGGCGGACCGGGGCGTTCGCCTCCGGTCGACGGGAACGCCGGGGAGGGGCTCCCCGATCCGCTCGCGCCGGGCCGCCGCGTGAAAGAGGCGCGGAAACCTCAATTCCTTGAAGCGCTTTTCGTGACCACTGTTTAATCGCTCGTATATCGATAATTAATTTATCCATGATATCATGTTGGAAACCATCGAATAAGTGCGGCTAATGTTTCGGGCGTAAACTCCAGTCAATTCAAAGGAGTGTCGTCCGTGTGTTACGACGCAGCTGCCGCCCCGCCTGTGCCGAATGCTCCGATCACCCGGGCGGAGGCCGCGCAGGCCATCCTGACCTCGGGTGACGGCACGCGCGTCGGCGCATTTCTCGCCCGCCCCGAGAAACCGTCAGGGGTGGGGGTGCTCGTTCTCCCCGACAATCGCGGACTGTCGGGCTTCTACCAGCAGCTCGCCGTACGGCTGGCGGAGCTGGGGCACACCGCGGTCGCGATCGACTACTACGCGCGCACCGCCGGAACCGACTACCGCGACCGGCCCGAGAGTTTCGCCGACATGGCCACGCTCATGCCGGACCATCTCGCCAGGCTGACCTCTGAGGGACTGTCCGCCGACATGTCGGCCGGTGTCGAAAGGCTCCGCGAGAGCTGCCACACCGTGGTCTCCCTGGGGTTCTGCATGGGGGGCAGGTTCGCGTTCAACACCGCCGCCCCCCGCTTCGGCCTCGACGGGGTCATCGGGCTGTACGGCTTTCCCGGCGAGCTCAACGGGGCTCCCGGCCCCATCCAGCTGGCCCACCTGATGACCGCGCCGGTCCTCGCCCTGTGGGGCGGTGGCGACGAGAACATCCCGCCGGCCATGGTGACCGCCTTCGACGACGCCCTCACCGCCGCCGGGGTCGGGCACGAGTTCGTCACCTACCCGGACGCGCCCCACGGCTTCTTCGATCATCAGCTTCCCGACTTCGCCGACGCCTCGGCCGACGCCTGGCGGCGCATCACCCGCTTCATCTCCGCCACCGCCCAGGAGGCCATCGCGAAGTGAGACCGGTCGAGTCCCGGACGTGATCGGTCGCGCGTCCGACCGGCTCCGGCGGCGGAATCTCGCATCCGTGACCGGGCTTCGGGCCGGCCGCTTCGCGGGAGCCCGTGGTCAGCGGGTGATCCACTCGGTGGAGGTGGTGACCTCCCGCAGCACGCCGGGGATCGGCTCGACGCCGATGCCCGGCCCGCCGGGGACGTCCAGATGGCCGTCGCTCAGCTCGAAGGGCGGCGTGATGTCCGTCGTGTAGTAGCGATGGGAGGCGGAGATGTCGCCGGGCAGCGTGAAGCCGGGCAGGGCGGCCAGGGCGACGTTGGCGGCGCGGCCGACGCCCGTCTCCAGCATGCCGCCGCACCAGACGGCGACGCCGTGGGCGCGGCACAGGTCGTGGATGCGCCGGGCCTCCAGGTAGCCGCCGACCCGGCCGGGTTTGACGTTGACCACGGAGCAGGCGCCCAGCGAGATGGCGGCGGCCGCGTCGGCGGCCGACTCGATGGACTCGTCCAGGCAGATCGGGGTGGTGATCCTGCCGGCCAGCCGGGCGTGCTGGACGATGTCGTCGTGGGCCAGCGGCTGCTCGATGAGCAGCAGTCCGAAGGGATCCAGCCTGGCCAGGTGGGGCGCGTCGGCGAGGGTGTAGGCGGCGTTGGCGTCGACCTGGAGGAGCAGGTCGTCGCCGAAGCGCTCCCGTACCGCGCGGACCGGTGCCAGGTCCCAGCCGGGCTCGATCTTGAGCTTGATCCGGACGTAGCCCTCGTCGAGATAGCCCGCGACGGTGTCCAGGAGTTCGGGGACGGAGTTCGTGATCCCGATCGACACCCCGGCGGGAACGCGGTCGGCGGCGGCGCCGAGGAAGGAGGCGAGGGACTGACCGGACGCGCGCAGCCAGGCGTCCAGGACCGCGCTCTCCAGGGCCGCCTTCGCCATCCGGTGGCCTTTGAAGGGCTGCAGCGCGCGGCCCACGCCGTGGACGTCGGCACGGGCGGGCAGGGCCGGGATGAGGAAGCGGCGCAGCACGTCGGCGGCGGCGTCGACGTACTCGGGGGAGTAGAGCGGGTCGGACATGGCCACGCACTCGCCCCAGCCCTCCGCCTCGGGGGTGACCACGCGGAGCAGGAGCACGTCGCGTTCGGTCTCCGTGCCGTAGGAGGTACGGAACGGCGTGACCAGTGGCATCGCGACCCGCCTCAACTCGATCCCGGTGATCTTCAAGCTTCCTTCTCCCATTCGTCGCACCGGGTTCCATTGTCATGCCGGGGGCACCCCCGCGTCGGGAGTATCCGCCTGGGGGCCGCCGCTCCACGAGGTGGCCCGTCTCACGGCCGAGGCCGATCGCCTCCTTGCGGCAGGCCGCCCGCTGTCTCGCGGAGGAGCGGCCGCCGCCCCCGTCCCAGCTCGGCTCATGCCTCCGCGAGGCTCAGGCGGGCCTGCCCAGCTCGGCGCGGAACAGCCGGTGCACGTTGCCGCCGATGATCTTCACGATCTCCTCGTCGGCGAAGCCGTGCTTGAGCAGGGCGTCGGTGACCAGGGGCAGGCCGCTCGGGCCGGACAGTCCGGGCAGGGTCGCGCCGATGTCGATGCCGCTGTAGCCGGGTTCTTCGCAGCACGGGGGAGTGACGTCGTGCATGACCTCGCGGATGAAGTCCGGACCGAGCCCCACGTGGTCGATCCCGCCGACGCTCACCACGTGCTCGATGTGGTCGACCAGCCGGTCCACCGTGTACTCGGTGACGTCCTCCGTCAGGAAGGCGGGCAGGAAGTTGACGCAGACCACGCCGCCGGTGGCGGCGACGCCGCGGATCTGGTCGTCGGTCAGGTTGCGGTGGTGGTCGCGCAGCGCGCGGGCCGAGGAGTGG
>NZ_JBEOWJ010000021.1:0-63196 GCF_040295965.1 Streptosporangium sp. NPDC002544
GCTTCACGGTCGAGTGGGGGGTTCGGGGAAGTCGACATAGACGGTCTCCGTAGTGGTCGGAGACCCAGGTGTCAACGATGTTCGTCAGTTTTAGATCTTCTTGATGAGTGGGCGGTCTACTTTCTCCCTCTCCCGAGCTACGGAGACGACCGATGACCTTGCATATGTTGGTGAACGTGCTCCCGTGGGTCGCCCTTCTGCTCGGTTGCGCACTCGGTGCGCATGGCCTGTACATGTTGAGGACCGATCGGCTGCCGAGCTGGTATCGCCAGCGCGATCAACGCTCGGCGCGGTCGTCTGCTTGGTCGTTCCTGCTGATGGCTGCCTTCATCGTCATGATCAACCTGCCTCGGGCCATGGGTTGGGCTTCATCGCTGGTGGTCGCCTTTAACGCACTCGCCTTCGTGCCCTTGACGTGGTACACGGTGCTCGCTGTGAAACAAGATCGCCAGCGATGAGCGGTGGTCCGTCGTCAATGGGATGAAGGTCGTCGATGTTCGCATGTACGTCGGGGTTGAACCGCGCCGGGATTGCTGGAGGCTTTGATGTTCCCCGGCTTTCGTGGAGTCGATCTGGTTCGTCGCACCCCGCCCAGCGTCGGTATCCGCCGGAGTTGGAAGAGCGGGCGGTTCGGATGGTGCAGGAGGCCGCTGATCAGGCCGGGGAGTCGTTCGGCGTCGTCACTCGCGTTACCCGGCAGTTGGGCATCGGGTCGGAGTCACTGCGCAACCGGGTCAGGCAGGCCGAGATCGACGGCGGCCAGCTGGGCGCGATGTCCGTGGACGCTCGCTGAGTTTCGCCGTCGTTCGTCCCTTTGGCCGTACTCGTGGCTATACGGCCAGGCCTCTTGGCCGCCACCTTGGAGGATCTCAGCGCGCACCTCCCTAACCTGCCGCTCTTCAGATCAGGGGTGGTTTCGCCTTGCCTATGAGTCCCCATGGTTCCCTGCTGTCCCCCGTCCCGACGGGTACGCAGAAGCGGTCATCAGCCGAGTGGAGGTGATCGTTGGTGCGGTAGGTGCGCAATGCTCTACCGCGACACCCGAGTCTCGTCCGCCGGCACTACCCGGGCGGTCGTACCGGGTGAGGCAAGACCGGCGATAACCGCCGCGAGAACGGGCAGACCGACGACCAGAGCGGCGATCAGCGACCACGGGGTATCGAAGGCCACCCGTGGCATCGGATCCCATTCGACCGAGGCCGTCATCGGCCATACGAGGAGCAGGCCGATCGTGCACCCGGCGGCTGCGCCCATCGCCGTACCGCAGGCCGCGCTGAGTCCCGCACGGCAGGCGGCGAGTGATCGCAGAGGCGCGGTCGAGTCGCCGCCGACCCGTAGAAGCACACGTCTCGATCGGGAGTCGCCGACCTGGCCGGTCGCGGCCAATGCGCTGCCGAGGGCGACGACAACCGCTGCCACAACGAAGACCCACCAGCCGGTCGAAGCCTGGAACCCTCGCTCGATGTACGTGGTTGCGGTGTCACCCAGCCGGCGGTCGAGCCGCTCCTGTTCGATCATGGAGGTTCGATGAATGGAAGGGTCGATGATCATTTTATCGGGCTCCAAGTGATAGCCGAGATCTCGCATGATCTTCGCTGGGAGGAAGAGCTCCTCCATGTGAGGGTCGGCGGGCTTGACGACGATTACAGGAATGCTCTTGGTCAACAGTGACTCGTCATTCCTGGCGAAGTCGAAGTCGTAGTGGATCGTCACCTTGTCGACTTCCACGTCGTCGGCCGTGACCACTACTGCTGTGTTCTCGTCGTAGGGCGTCGACGGGTCTCCAGTGAGATAACGGAGCAGCGCGTGGTCGCCGATGATGCCGGCCGGAGCAACGCTCTCCAGGTCCGGAAACTCTACGTTCTCGATGTCTAGGCCGAAATGCCCGTTCTCGCGCTGGCGATCGACCTGCGTGATGGGCACTCCGGGTAACTCCTGTTGGATGGCCGCACGTACGGCAGCTGCTTCTTCCGCTGAGAACCACTGCACCAGGAGGGCGCCGGACCGGACCTGTGGATAGTATTCCGCCCTGTTCTGTGCTGTTGTGGCGACAGCGATGATCATTACCGCGATTGCGAGGGCCGTCGCGACCATCGTTGCCGCGACCGCGGGAGCCGTTCTAGCCCGATTGTCGGCCACGTCGTGGGCCGCCAGGCGCATCGGCAGAGGCAGGTGTACGGCGCGTCGCCCGAGGATTCCCAGAAGCCATGAGGTGAGCGGGCCCAAGCCGAAGAGAAACAGTGCCCCGCCCATCAGGGCCGCCAGGGTCGTCAATGCCGATCCGAAGTCGTCATAGTGCTGGTCTTCGTGTGTGGACCATGCGGTGAGCGCCATCACCATAATGCCGATCATCGACAGAATCGATCCACAGACCAGGTGGAGCAGTTGTACGCGGGTGTGGCGACCGTCCGGGGCTGATCGTGCCGCGAATCCTATGGAGCCGAGCGCAAAAGCCATAGGAATGCTCAAGATCGCCTCAATCATGGGGAAATGGTATGCGGTGCCGAATGAGGCTGTGTGGAAGAAGGTCAGGGATACCTAAAGAGTCGTGATTCGGACCGATGCTGTGCATTGGTGCGGCCCGAGCCGCTGCCTGCCGGGACCACCCCTCCAGGCCGCATGCCCGGCCACTGAGTGGACGCAGGACTGTGAGGCGGCACCGAGCGCCGAGCCTATGGTCCAGCATCTACGCCGTCACTCCTGAGCAGGTAGCCTCACCGCCGACGTGGTAGCTGTACGACCCACGGCACGCGGCGGTCTCACTCTGTCTGAACGCCAGGGTGCATGCGCCGGAGGCCGCCGAGCGGGTCGGGCGCGAGCTGGATGTGCTGCTCAGGGTCTACGCCCGATGCGTCGGCGGGCAGCACAAGATGGCAGACAAACGGATCGTGGAAGCGCTGTCGACGTGGCCCCTGGCAGTGCGACACGAAGGACCCCGGGTATCCCTCGGGGTCCTTCGTCGTGTCGGCTCCGGGCTCTCCGAAATCATTTCGCGCGCTTCCGAAATTCCCGATGCCACGGGGAAAACGCCACCGGTTCCGTTCCACGTGTGTTCCGTGAACGGTGGCCCGGAATTGCATCCGGCCGCATGTGCCGGGAAAGACCGACAGGAGCAAAGATTCAGCGCAGGTCCTTAATTCCTGGCCAGGAGTGACAGGACGCCTGGGACTCGAACCCGGAACCTACGGATTAAAAGATCGATCTTGTGCTGTTCCGGGCAGTTCAATGCAGGTCAGTGGGTGTGGGCGGTCCATCCTGAACCGCTTGGAACGTCCTGGGGCTGCAACGGGAAATGCAACGGGTAGCTCATCCTCGATCAGTCCGGGCAGTCAATGGATCCGACGATGGGCGCCGCCGCGTAGTGAGTCGGTGTGAAGGTGACCCCGGTGGCACGTGCGGCCAGGGCGATGGCGAGAGCGGTGGAGACCCGTGTGTCGGTGAACTCCTCCCCGTCCAACGGCATGCCCAGATCCCGCATATGGGCCAGTAGACGGTCCGGATCGCTGCCGTTCCGCTCGCTGGGAAAGAACGGCTCGAACCGTGTGGTCACCACTTCGTCGACCGAGTAGACGAAGTGCTCGTCCATGGTGATGCCGGTGATGAGCCTCGCCGTCTGCGTCTCATGGGAGAGCGCCTCCGGGAGATCCTGGCAGTGGTAGTCGATCAGGACCGCTCCTCCGACTGCCGCGTAGGCGGCGATGCCCCATTCGCGGGAGATGTCACCGGGGGTGGCGCCTATCCGGTGTAGTGCCTCCTCAGGGGGCAGGCCCCGCACGAACGTCACTCCGATCAGGTCGCTGTCCTTCTCGTACTCCTCGATGAACCAGGCGTAATCCGTCGGTGTTGCGCAGCTCACCGGCGCTCCCCTTTTTTTCTGTTGGCCGACCAAAGTGGTCCTTGGCCTTGCAGGATTCACCTGTGATCATCGGATTATAAGTGGACGGCGCTTATTGGCTTTCGTGGCGCCCTGACCGGTGCTTTGGGTGCTGCCCCGGTCCCGTCCAGAGCTGGTCGCTCACCAACGTGTGAAAGGGGCTCAACCTGTGTGGGCGGGCTCAGAGCACGGTCTACCCGGTGTGGGCGCGTTCCCGTCCGGCCGTTCGGAGCACCGGCACCAGCCTCAGCCAAGAGATCTCGAAGATCCTGGAACGAAGAAGGCATCCAACCCCGCGACCGTGTCAGGGAACGCGCCCACACCGTCATTAGGAACGAAGCCGCAGGCCGTCGATCGCCCCCGACCCTGTACGGAGATCAGCCCGCATCAGGCGATCATGAGGGTGGTGCTGGCTTCGGCGCCGCATCACCGGCTTGAAGACAGCACCTGTCGTGGGATCGACGGTGGACAGCATGGGCCAGGGCGGGCAGGCTGATCACACGGCGATGAGGGAGAGATCATGAATTTCGGCGCCACGGGCGTGAGCGTGCTCTTCATGCTGCTTGGCGCTCTCATTCAGTTCCTGGTCATCTACTTCGCCGTACGCCTTGCTCTGAAGCATGACCGTGAACGTTCCGAGCGTGGTTGGCCGCAGAGGTAGCACCCTTGGAGAGCGGAGCGGCCGGCGCCGATGCGAAGCACCCCAAAGGGGCCGTGAAACGGCCGGTGGCCGTAGCGCTACCGCGGACTCCAGCAGCCCGGATCGATGGGTGCTTCAGGGTGCGGGGCGGGAAACAGATGAACCTCGCCCGGAGTGCTCACCGGCCCGGAGGCGCCCAGCTGGGAGGCGGATCCGGTCTCCTCGCCGACGTCTCGTCAGCTGCTCACCTCTGGGCGGCGACCTCACCGCTATATCGAGTTTGACTTATATAAGGCGAAACTGAAATAGTCTTCGCGTACGCACGCCGACGTTACTGGCGATCCGGTCCGGAGCCGGGGTCGCTGACGAGCAGGCCGTTCCCGTCGCCAGGAACATCATCACCTTTAACGCACCTCGCTAGGAGTCCACCCGATGTCACAAAAAATCACTACTTTCTTGATGTTCGAGGGCGCGGCAGAAGAAGCGGTGACGTTCTACATGTCGCTGTTCGACGACGCGGAGATCCTGGCCATTGCCCGCTACGGCCCCGAGGGGCCCGGCGCGGAGGGCAGTGTGCAGCACGCCACGTTCACGCTGGCGGGACAGGAGTACATGGCCATCGACAGCTACGTGTCGCACGCGTTCACCTTCACCCCGTCGGTCTCGCTGTACGTGCAGTGCGAGTCGGAGGCGGAGATCGAGCGCCTGTACGCGGCGCTGTCGGAGAACGGCGAGCCGCTGATGCCGCTCGGCTCCTACGGCTTCAGCAAGCGCTTCGGCTGGACCAACGACCGCTTCGGCGTCTCCTGGCAGCTGAACCTCGCCTGATTCCTCCACCCGGCTCGCCGTGGCGGATCCCGCGTGCCCATGACGCGGGATCCGCCACGGCTTCGGCGGCGAGTTCCTCGCTGCACAGCCACCGCATCTCCGGACAGCTCCCAGCGGCTCGCCGAGCGGGCTGCGGCCGGTGACGTGGCCGGTGCGCGGCCCCGGTCGAGCACGATGACCTGGTCGTCCCTTTTCGTCTCCTTGATCGATCGACCGTCCTCAGCAGGACGGCAGACGGCCTCCAGGAGAACGATCGATTTGTTGGGCGGCCTGGCAGTGTCCGAGCCCGGGCCGGCTCGCGGTCAGCGGGAACGCCGGCGGGGTGGCAGGCGCGGCACCACGAGCCGGGGGCGGGCCGCCGGGTTGGGGGTGTGCGGCGGCTGCAGGACCAGGCGCTCCAGGGCGACCTCGATCGCCCGGTCCAGCTGGGTGTCCACACCAGCCGCGTAGTCCTGCGGAGTGATGTCGACCTCGATGTCGGGATCGGTGCCGTAGTTCTCCACCCGCCAGCCCACGTCGTCGAAGGCGAAGGAGAACTCCGGCTGGGTGGTGACCGTCCCGTCGGCCAGGTGATGCCGGGGCCAGATGCCGATCACCCCGCCCCAGGTGCGCTTGCCGATCAGCGGGCCCAGGCCGAGCAGCTTGAAGGTGTGACTGAAGATGTCGCCGTCGGAGCCCGCCCACTCGTTGGCGATCGCCACCATCGGGCCGCGCGGTGACTCCTCGGGGTAGGGCTCGGGCACGCCCCAGCGGGGGAAGTTGTAACCCCGGCGGCGCCGGGCCAGCTTCTCCAGCAGCAGCGCCGACACGTGGCCGCCGCGGTTGAAGCGGACGTCCACCACGAGCGCCTCTCGGTCGTACTCGGTCAGGAAGCCGCGGTGGAACTCGGCGTAGCCCTCCGGGCCCATGTCGGGGATGTGCAGGTAGCCGATCCGGCCGTCGCTGAGCTCGTGGCAGCGGGCTCGGTTGGCCTCCACCCAGTCGCGGTAGCGGCCCGGCTGCTCGTCGTCGACGGCCTTGACGGTGACGGTCCGCCTTTCGTCCCCGCGCTGGATGGTGAGCTGGACCTCCTGATCGGCCTGGTTGACCAGCAGCTCGTCGGGGCTGACCTCGGCGCCGACGGGCTGGCCGTTGACGGCCAGCACCACGTCACCCGGCTGTACGTCCACTCCGAGACGGTTGAGCGGCGAGGTCGCCTCGGGGTCCCACCGGTCACCACCGACGATCTTCGCGATCCGGTGGACGCCGTCCTCGAAGGCCCAGTCGACGCCCAGCTTGCCCTGCCGGTAGTGCGGCCGGGGCCGGTAGGCGCCGCCGCTCTCGTAGGCGTGCGAGGTGCCCAGCTCGCCGAGGAGCTCCCACAGCAGGTCGGAGAACTCCCCTCGGGTGGTGACCCGGTCGACCAGCGGCAGGTAGCGCAGGTAGACGCCGTCCCAGTCGAGCCCGGCCATGTCCTCGGTCCAGAAGTTCTCCCGCTGCAGCCGCCAGGCCTCCCTGAACATCTGCCGCCACTCAGCCTCGGGGCGGATGGACACCTTGACCCGGGACAGGTCCACCCATCCGCTCGTCCGGCCCGGTGTCTCGTCGCTCTCAGGCTCCTCGCCCGCCTTGACCACCCGCAGCCGCCTGCCCGCCTGGTAGAGCAACGTGCTCTGGTCACGGCCGAGCCGGAACTCCGACACGTCCCCGACCATGGTCTCCTGCTTCTGCTTGGCGAAGTCGTAGACGTGCAGGGTGCCTTCGGAGGAGTCGGCGTAGTCGTCACCGAGGCTGCCCTCGACGGGGAAGGTCAGGTAGACGGCCTTGCCCTTGATACCGGCGATGCCCTCGTAGCGGCCCTCGGGGACGGGAAAGCCGACGATCCGGTTCTCGATGCCGTCGAGATCGATGACCACCTCGGGCACCTCCTCGTCCTCGTTCTCGTCGTCGTCGCCGTCGTCGTCCGTGAGAGGCCGGGGCTTGGGGACGAAGGGAGACGTGACGTCGGTGCGGAGCGCGATCGCGTAGGGACGGGAGCCCAGCGGGAAGCCCAGATCGAAGTGGAGCTCGTCGTAGACGGGATTGAAGACACGCCGGCCGATGAAGTAGAGGTAGTCGCCGCCCGGGTCAAAGGCGGGATGGGCGTCCCGCAGCACCGGCCGGGTGGCGAAGAAGGTCTCGCCTGTTTCGACCCGGCACAGTTTCACCGCCGTCGTCTGCGCGGTGTCCCGGCAGGCGTACGCGAGCCAGCGGCCGTCGGGGGACCAGGCCAGGTCCTCGATCGCGCCGAACACGCTGGAGTCGACGGTCCTGCCCCGTGCCGGACTCTTTTTCCGCCTGGAGGTTCTGGGGGACTTCTCCGGTGTGAGGTCGACCAGGATCAGCTCGTTGCGGTGGTTGGCCACCGCGAGCAGGTCGGCCGTGGGGGAGACCTCCAGCGCGGTGGCGCGGCCGACCTCGAGGTGGTCGAGCCTGACGGGGTCGGCGGAGCCGTCGGCGGTGAGCACCACCAGCACCTCGCGGTCGCCTTCGTCGCTGGCCGCCGCCACGAGCCGCTCACCGTCGTTGAGCCAGTTCAGCAGCCGGTAGCGCACCCCGTACAGCTCCCCGTGCTGGCGTACCGGACCCTCCCAGGCGGCGAAGGAGAACGCCTTGCCCCGGGTGGTGATGGCCAGGCCACTGCCGTCGGGGCTGAGCGTGGCGCTGTCCAGGAAGTTCTCGGCCGAGGCGAAGCGGCGGTTGAGCTGGGTACGCGAGCTGCGCAGCCGTACCTCGATGGGGCGCGACTCGCCGTCCTCCACCAGATAGAGCTCGGCCCCGGCGTGGTAGACCAGCCGGTGGCCGTCGCCCGACAGGTTGCGGGCGTAGTAGTCGGCGTGGTCGGAGTGCCTGCGCAGGTCGCCGCCGTTCGCGTCGCAGGAGTAGACGTTGCCCACGCCCTCGTGGTCGGAGATGAAGTAGACCCGGTCCCCGACCCAGCAGGGCGAGGCGAGATTGCCGGGGAGCGCGGTGAGCCGCCGGAACCGCCCGTCGTCGCCGGTCTCGATCCACAGATCGCCCACGGTGCCGCCTCGGTAGCGCTTCCACCGGGCGGGGTCGGCGGTGTTGCGGCCGAGCACGATCCGCGGGCCGTAGGAGATGGTGTTGGCCGGGCCGTACGGCAGGAGCTCGGGCATCCCATCCGGTTCCACCCGGTGCAGCCGGTTGCGGCCGTCGAAGGGCTGGCCCTGGTCGCTGGCGTAGACGATGCCGCCGCCGGGATCCCAGCCGGTGACGCTGGACCGGGCACCGTGGTAGGTCACCCGCCGGGCCGCGCCACCGTCGGCGGGCATCACGTAGACCTCTTCGGGCCCCTCCTCGCGGCCGACGAAGGCGAGCCGGTCGCCACCGGGGGAGAAGCGCGGGTATCCCGCCTCGGCCACCCCGGCGGTCAGCCGGAAGGCCCGCCCGCCGCCGGCGGTGACCATCCACAGGTCGTCCTCGGCGGCGAAGACCACCATGTTGCCGAAGATCGTCGGAAAACGAAGGTAGGCGGGCATCGTGTCACTCCATGATCGGGCGACCGGGTTTCATGCCGGTCGCCCGATCATGATTTCACGTCCTCGGTGGCTAGGAGGCTCGTCCACCCGGGTGGGCGGGCCCCGTCTCGGGCAACCTGGTCTCGGGCTGTCCGGCCTCTTTCTTCGCCTGTTTGGCGGAGCGTGTCGCTTTTATGGCGGCCTTCTTGCTCTTACCCGAGCTCTTCGCCGCCTTGTTCTTACTGTCCTTGGTGTTCTTGGTGTCCGTCATCGTTTCCCCCGTTGTGCTTGATGGACGACGCCCTTGATTAGGCACTCAGAGGGGTTTAATACCCTTTACGGGCATCAACCACCCACAATCTGTGCGGTTACGGATGCGGTGCGTGGTCGAGGGGGGTGTCGGTCGACGCGTCGAATCATGTGCGGTCCTCGCCGCCGGGGGCTCCGGCGAGGGCGCTCGTCCTCGTAACCGCCGCGCCGGTGTCGTACGCGCCGGGCTCGTCGTAGCGGACGGCGGCGGCCAGGAGTGTGAGGTCGCCTTCGAGGTTGTCCGGTATGAGCATGCCACCGGCATTCCGCCGGGCGGGAGGCGTTGTTCCCGGGGCGGCCGATGGCGGTGATCCGGGCCGCGGGAATGTCGAGATCGCGGAGAAGGCTGGGAATCGCCCGACACCTGAGCCGCGGCCCTTCCGGCCCCGGGGGAGGGCATGATCGCGTGCTTGGATTGCGCCTGCGAAAAGAAGAGGTAAATCGCAGCCCTCAGAACGGATAATGATCTTCACGATTGGGCAGAACGTCGGCACATGGCTTGCGTTCCGGGGAGGTGATGCATGGCCTGGTCACAAGACGAGGAGCGCATGCTGCTGCAGATCGAGCGCCATCTCGTCGATGAGGATCCGCGGCTAGCCGCGCGGCTGGAGTCGTTCAACGAGCGTGTCCAGCGCAAGGAGGGTGGCGGTGGCCGCAAACGCGGCGCCAAGAAGGGCCGGGGGCGTTCTGCCAGGCGCCTGCGCCGTTCGACGGTCATCATCATGTTCAGCTGGCTGCTGATCGCGACGCTGATCGCCACGCTTCTCATCATGGTTCTGCGCCACGAGGCGGCCGCCGCGTTCCCGCTGTGACAACAGCCGTCGCCGGCGGCCCCCTCGGCGGGCCTCCGTGACCGTCGCCGCGATCGCGGCCGTCCGTCAGCCGAGGGCGCGCAGGAAGTCGGCGGCCACCGGGGCGGCGACCGCCCCGCCGCCGGAGCCCTCCTCGACGATCACCGCGAAGGCCAGGTCGCCGCGGAAGCCGATGAACCAGGCATGGGTCTTCAGGTCGCCCTGCGCGCCGTACTCGGCGGTCCCGGTCTTGCCCCGGGTGCCCTGGGGCAGGCCCGCGTCCTTGGCCGTTCCCTTGGTGACCACCGCGGACATCATCTGGTGCATGCCGGGCATGACGGCCTCGGGGAGCACCTGAGGCTCCGCCTTCTGCTTGATCGAGGGGACCAGGGTCGGCGGGCGCCAGGTGCCGTCGGCCAGCGCGGCGGCCACCGAGGCCATCATCAGCGGGCTGGCGGTGATCCGGCCCTGCCCGAAGGACTCCGCGGCCAGCTCCGCGTCGCTCTGGGCCCTGGGGAAGCTGCCCTTGGTGGCCGGGACGCCGATGCTGAGCTGCTTGTTGAAACCGAACAGCTCCGCGGTGCTCAGCAGCTTGTCGGCGCCCAGCCGCTCCTTGGCCAGGGGGGCGAAGGTGGTGTTGCAGGAGTGGGCGAAGGAGTCGGACAGCGACACCGAACCGTAGGCGGCGTGGTGGGAGTTACGGATCGGCAGGCCGCCTACCTTGACGTCCTTGGGGCAGGTGACCCGATCGCCCGGGTTCATCCCCTCGGCCAGCAGCCCCACGGCGGTGACCGCCTTGAAGGTCGAGCCGGGGGGATAGTTGCCGTCCAGTGCCCGGTTGAAGCCGCCCTTGTTGTTCACCACCGAGAGGATCTCGCCTGTCGAGGGTTTGATCGCGACCAGTGCGGTGGTCTTCTTCAGGTCGCGGACCGCCTCGACCGCGGCTCGCTGGACCCGCATGTCCAAGCTGGTCTCCAGGTTCTCGCCGGCCTCGCCCTCGATCTTGCCGAGCGTCTTGACGGTCTTCTTGTTCGCGCCGACGAGTTCGACCTCGGTGTCGGGGGTGCCGGCCAGGCGCTTCTGGAAGGTGCTCTGCAACCCGCTCGCGCCGACCGCGTCGCCGACCTTGTAGGGGACCCCCAGTTTCGCGACGCTCTTCGCCGTGGCCTTCTCCAGGTAGCCGACGAGTTGCTGCACCGAGCCGCCCACGTCGGCGCCGTCGATGCGGGCACCGTCGGCGGAGGTGATCGCGGCACGCTCCGGCCACTTCGTTCTCAGCGCGAAGGCGGTGGTCGCGGTCAGGTCGGGGTGGACGGCACTGGGCGACCACCTGACCCGCCAGTGCCGGTCGACGACCGCCAGGTCGACGCTGCCGGAGTAACTCCACTCACCGACGTCCTTCAGCTTCAGCGTCGCGGTGTAGGAGGCCTGGCCGGTGCCGTCCCCGGTCTCGCGCACCCCGTCGAGCCGTACGACGGTGTTCTCCACGGCCAGGGCCTTGCGCATGTTGTCGTACGTCGTGGCGAACGCCGGGTCCGGCGCTCCCAGCTCGGCGCGCATGCCCGCCAGGTCGCCGCTCTGCCAGGCGCCGACGAATCGCTGTGCGGTCTCCTCGGGCGTGCCCCTGGTGTGCAGGTACCACCAGGCGCCGCCGCCGGCGGCCCCCGCCACCAGCACGACGGCCGCCGATGTGATCGCGATAGTTCTACCCCGTGCCACGTGATCCCCCCAGCTCTCGGTGCCCCAGCGCCGCAGCCTAGCGTGACCTGCGCGAGATATTCCGATAAATGATCATTTGCCCTGTGTACGGCTGGGCGCGTAGCTCGTCACGTACTCCTGCCCGGACAGCTCCTGGATCGCGGCCATGATCTCGTCGGTCACCCTGCGCCGGTCGCGCGCGTTCGTCTCGGAACCGGTGAAGGTCATCGGCTTGCCGATGCGGACGCTCACCCGGCCCGGCCTGGGCCTCGCGGCACCGATCGGCAGCACCTTGTCGGTGCCCCCCATCGCCACCGGGACCACCGGCGCGCCGGTGGCCAGGGCCAGCCAGGAGACGCCGACCTTGCCCCGGTAGAGGCGGCCGTCGGGAGAGCGGGTGCCCTCGGGGTAGATGCCGAACAGCTCGCCGTCGCCGAGCACCTTCGCCGCCGCGTCGAGCATGTCCTGGGCCGAGGTGGGGCTCTGCCGGTCGATGCTGATCTGGCCGGTGGCGCGCATCCACATCGCGGTGACGGGGTTACCGGTGAAGTACTCGGCCTTGGCGACGAAGCGTACCTGGCGCTTGAGCACCAGCGGCAGGAAGGTCGAGTCGAGGATCGACAGATGGTTGGAGGCCATGATGGCCGGACCCGTGACGGGAACGTGCTCATGCCCGGTGACCGTGGTCGGCCAGAGCAGATGCAGGATCGGAGCGCTGACGGTCTTGGTCAGGCGATAGAGCACGGACTCTCCTCATGAGACGGGTTCACCACACTAGGTGGTGGCCCGACGGCCGACGGTTGTACGCACCCGCACAAGCGGAGCCGCCGGGTTTGTGGCCCTCCTCCAACAGCGTGGCTCTTTTCCGGGGCGAGCCCGACGAAATCCTCCGGCCGGGCCCGATGAAAAAGAAGCGTCCCGCAAGCCTGGGGGGCTCACGGGACGCGATGTTTTGGTGCCGATGTGGCGGTCGCCTCCTCGGCGAGAGGCACAACACGGCTCCAGCCGAACGGTATTCCGTGAAGGCGGTAATTTGCGGCCCGGGGGACACAAACCACATCGGCACGATCACTCTAACGGACGTCCGCCGGTGGTTATTCCGCTTCTCCCGTCACCGGCGTGTCAGCCATGGCCGGCGGCCTCCGGTCACTCGCAGCTCACGGTGGGAATCGGACTCCGCCGCCCTCGCCGCGCGAGGGGGAGATTCAAGACTTCTGCTGACCGGCCGCTGGGACCGCCGGCGCGGCGCCGCGGGGGAGGCTCAGCGGCCGGCCAGCCGGGCCTCCGCACGGGCCCATGGCTCCTCGCCCCCTTCGGGAAGGTAGGTGACCAACCGCTCGCTCTGCCGCACCAGGGCGCGGATATCGGAGACCACCCCTTGGGCGCGGGCCTGGACCAGGGCGTTGCCGAGGGCGGCGGCCTCCACCGGCCCGGCGACCACGGGCAGGCCGGTCGCGTCGGCGGTCATCCGGCAGAGCAGCGCGTTGCGGGCACCGCCGCCGACCACGTGCACGACCTCCACCTCCTGGCCGCTGAGGCGTACAGCGTCGCGGAGCGTGCGCCGGTAGGCCAGGGCCAGGCTCTCCAGCACGCACCGTACGGTTTGCGCCCGTCCCTGCGGGGGCCGCTGGCCGGTCCGCTCGCAGTAGGTCGCGATTCGGGCCGGCATGTCGCCGGGGGGCATGAAGACCGGGTCGTCGGGGTCGACCACCGCCTGGAACGGGACGGCCTGCGCGGCGGCGTCGAGCAGGCCGGCCACATCGGTCTCGCCCCAGGTGCGCATGCACTCCTGCAGGATCCACAGGCCCATCACGTTGCGCAGGTACCGGACGGTGCCGTCGAGGCCGCCCTCGTTGGTGAAGTTGGCCAGCCGGCTCTCCTCGGTCAGGACGGGCCTGGGGAGTTCGAGCCCGACCAGCGACCAGGTACCGGAGGAGACGTAGGCGAACCGCTCGGTGCTCGCGGGCACCGCCGCCACCGCGGAGGCGGTGTCGTGCGAGGCGACCGTGGTGACCGGGGTGGAACCCGGCAGCCCGGTCTCCGCGGCCACCTCGGCCAGGAGCGTCCCGGCGGGCGCTCCGGGGTGCCGCAGCTCCGGCAGGAGCCCGGCCGGCAGGCCCAGTCGCTCCGCCAGCCCTCGGGCCCAGTCGCCGGTCCGCACGTCGTACAGGCCGGTGGTGGAGGCGTTGGTGACCTCCGCGCCGACGGAACCGGTCAGCCAGCGGGTCAGCAGGTCCGGGATCATCAGCAGCGTCTCCGCGCGGTCGAGGCCCGGCTCGGCGAGCAACTGGTAGACGGTGTTGAACGGCAGGAACTGCAAGCCGCCGACCTGGTAGAGCGTGTCGGCTCCCAGATCGGCGACGACTCGCTCCATGATCCCGTTGGTCCGCCGGTCGCGGTAGTGCACCGGGTTGCCGATGAGTCGGCCCGTGCCGTCGAGCAGCCCGTAGTCGACGGCCCAGGAGTCGACGCCGATCGAGTCGACCGGCCCGGCCTCGCGAAGCCCGTCGAGCACCCCTTGATAGAGGGCGAGGATGTCCCAGTGCAGGGTGCCGTCGACCCGGACCGGACGGTTGGCGAAGCGGTGCGCCTCGGTCAGGCTGATCCGCTCGCCCTCGATCCGCGCCGTCATCACCCGGCCGCTGGAGGCTCCCAGGTCGACCGCCGCGTAAACGCTCATCTGTCACTCACCACTCGTGGTCAGGTGGCCGCCGCCGTTCCGTCCGCCGCTCAGCCGGTGGACTCGCGGGCGACCAGTTCGGGCTGGAACATGATCTGCCGGTGGGCGTGCTCGCCGGGGTTGCCGCACTCGTCCAGCAGCAGTTCGGTGGCGATCCGCCCGAGTTCGTAGGTGGGCTGACGGATCGAGCTCAGCGACACCGCCGAGGCCACCGCGAAGTCGATGTCGTCGTAGCCGATCAGGGCCACGTCGCCGGGCACGCCGACCCCGGCCTGGTGCAGGCCGCGCAGCACACCGAGGGCGAGCATGTCGTTGGCGCAGAAGATCGCCTCGGGCAGCCGCCCGGAGCGGACCAGCCGCTCCGCCGCCTCCTGGCCCGCCCGCGCGGTCATCGCGGGCATCTCCACCGTCTCCAGCGCGGTCGCCGGGGCGAGACCCGCGGCGGCGAGAGCCAGCTCCGCGCCCCGTCTGCGGTCCGCGCACTGCCGGATGGCCAGCGGGCCGGTGATGTGGTGGATGCTCCGCGCGCCGCGCTCCAGCAGGTGGCGGGTGGCCAGCCGACCGCCCGCCACGTCGTCGACGCTCACCGAGCACAGGTCGGGCCGGTACGCCGGATGGTCGACCAGCACCACGCTGATGCCGTGCTCGCGCAACCCGTCGAGCCGCCGGGGATCGTCGTCCGACGGCGTGATCAGCACGCCGCGTACCCGATGTTCGGCGAACACGCGCAGGTTGTGCTCCTCCTTGGTGCGGGAACCTCCCGAGTTGCCGAGGATCACCGCGTAGCCGAGCTCGCTGGCGACGTCCTCGGCGCCCGCGGCGACATCGGTGAAGAACGGGTTGCCGATGTCCATGAGCGACAGCCCGATGGTCCGGCTGTGCCCGGCGCGCAGCGTCGAGGCGGAGCCGTGCCGGACGAAGCCGAGTTCGCGGATCGCGCGCCTGACGCGCTCCCGGGTCTCGGGGGCGACCCGCTCCGGCCGGTTGAGCACGTTGGACACCGTGCCGGGGGAGACCCCGGCGACCCGAGCGACCTCCTTGATGCCGACGCCGCTCACCTACTGTCCCCCCTTGACCCGGCATAGATTAAAACGTGTTACACGATGTCGACAAGACCCTACTCAAAGATGACGACGGGCCCGCCATCCCCCTGCCTGCGTAGTTGTCGTAACGCGTTGGAAACGAGACCTTCACCACCCATTGACAATGTCTGACGCTGCGGTTTAGCGTCCGGTCAGTCTTCTAAAACGTTTTTAGAGCAGGGAAGGGGTGTGGCGCGGTGACCGCACCGGGCGAAGGGGAGGCGCCACTCGGGCCGTCCCCCGGCGGGGCCCCTCCGGTCCTGGCCCTGGCCGGGGTCAGCAAGGCGTTCGGCGCCGTGCAGGCGTTGCGCGAGGTCTCTCTGAACCTTTACGCCGGAGAGGCGCACGCGCTCGCCGGGGAGAACGGCGCGGGGAAGTCCACTCTGGTGAAGACCCTGGCCGGGGTGCACCGTCCGGACACCGGGCAGGTCCTGCTGGACGGCGAGCCGGTGGAATTCGGCAGTCCCGCCGACGCCCAGCAGGCGGGCGTGGCCGTGATCTACCAGGAACCCACGATGTTCCCCGACCTGTCGGTCGCCGAGAACATCTTCATCGGCCGGCAGCCCAAGGCCGCGCTCCGCCGCATCGACCGCAGGGCCATGCACGGCCGGGCCGCCGAGCTGTTCAAACGGCTCGGCGTGGCGCTCGACCCCGAGCAGCCGGCCCGCGGCCTGTCCATCGCCGACCAGCAGCTCGTGGAGATCGCCAAGGCGCTCTCCCGGGACGCCCGGGTGCTGATCATGGACGAACCCACCGCGGCGCTGTCCGGCAACGAGGTGACCCGGCTGTTCAACGTGGTCAAGGCGCTGCGCGAGCAGGGGTGCGCGGTGCTGTTCATCTCGCACCGCCTGGACGAGATCTTCGAGCTCTGCCAGCGGGTCACCACGCTGCGCGACGGCGGCTGGATCGCCAGCGAACCCGTCGCGGGCCTGACCCATGACGACCTGATCCGCCGTATGGTCGGCCGCGACCTCGACAACCTTTATCCCAAGCAGGAGACCGAGGTCGGCGAGGTCGCCCTCAAGGTCGGCCGGCTCACCCGTGAGGGCGTGTTCACCGACGTCTCCTTCGAGGTGCGGCGGGGCGAGATCGTGGCACTGGCGGGGCTGGTCGGCGCCGGGCGCAGCGAGGTCGCCCGGGCCATCTTCGGAGTGGACCGCTGGGACGCCGGGACCGTGGAGGTCAACGGAGAGCGGCTGCCGCCCGCGTCCCCGACCGCCGCGATGTCCGCGGGCCTGGCCCTGGTCCCCGAGGACAGGCGTCAGCAGGGGCTGGTGATGGACCACTCGATCGAGCGCAACATCGGCATCACCGGCCTGAAGGCGCTGCGCCGTGGCCCGGTGATTTCCCGGGCCGCCGAGCGGGACCGCGCCCGCGACTGGGCCATCCGGCTCCAGCTCAAGTTCAACCGGCTGTCGGACGCGGTGAACGTGCTCTCCGGCGGCAACCAGCAGAAGGTCGTGCTGGGCAAGTGGTTGTCCACCAAGCCCGACGTGCTCATCATCGACGAGCCCACCCGGGGCATCGACGTGGGCACCAAGGCCGAGGTACACCGCCTGCTGTCCCAGCTGGCCGCCGACGGGCTCGCCGTGCTGATGATCTCCTCCGACCTGCCCGAGGTGCTGGGCATGGCCGACCGGGTGCTCGTCATGCAGGAGGGGCGGCTCGTCGCCGAGATCCCGCGGGAGCGGGCCACCGAGGAGAGCGTGATGACCGCAGCGACCGGAGGGACCTCGTGATCGACAGGAACGAGGGCGCCGGAAAGCACGGTGCCCGGGTCATGCGGCGGACGGAGGAGGCCTCATGAGCGCCGTCACCGCCGGGCGGAGCACCCGGAACCTGGTGGACCTGGTCTTCCGGGCCCGCGAGCTGAGCATCGTGGCGGCACTGGCCGTCCTGGTCATCGTGACCGTGGGCGTCAACGGCAACTTCCTGTCCGAGCAGGGCGTCAAGGACATCTTCCTCAACGCCTCCATCCTGGTGCTGCTCGCCGTGGGCCAGTCCGTCGTGGTCATCACCCGCAACATCGACCTGTCCGTCGGCTCGGTCGTCGGCCTGGTGGCCTTTACCGTCGGAGACTTCCTCGCCGCCGACCACAGCAGGGGCATCGTCTTCGCGGTGGTCCTGGGCGTCGGGCTCGGCGCGCTCTGCGGACTGGTCAACGGCCTGCTGGTCAGTGTCGGCCGAGTCCCGGCCCTGGTGGTGACGCTCGGCACGCTGTACGTGATCCAGGGCGTCGACCACTACATCGCCCACGGCAGGCAGATCAACGCCGTCGACCTTCCTCCGGCACTGCTGTCGCTGGGCAACGGCACGGTGTTCGGCATCCCGTACCTGCCGATGATCGCCGTCCTGGTGATGCTGGCCGTCGGCTACTACCTGCGCTCCTACGCCTCGGGCCGGGACTTCTACGCCATCGGCTCCAGCCCGGAGGCGGCGGCACTGGCCGGTGTGTCCGTGCGGCGCCGCGTCATGGCGGCCTATCTCTTCAGCGGTGCGCTCGCCGGCCTGGCCGGGGTGCTCTGGCTCTCCCGGTTCGGCACCGTCGTCGCCGACGCCGCCAACGGCTGGGAACTCCAGGTGGTCAGCGCCGTCGTGGTCGGCGGCGTGGCGATCACCGGCGGTGTCGGCACCGTATACGGCGCGGCCCTCGGCGCGCTGCTGCTCACCACGATCACCAGCGCGCTGGTGGTGCTCAAGGTCAGCCCGTTCTGGCAGCAGGCCATCACCGGCGCGTTGCTGCTTCTGGCGATCAGCGTCGACCGGCTGCTCGCCCTGCGGGTCGCGAGGGTACTGCGGAGGAGGAACTTCCGAAATGGCTCCTGACGTGAAGTCCGCCACCGGCGCCGCGGACACGGCCGCTCCGCTCCTCGCCGGGCTGCCGGACCGTGGCTCGCCAGGCCGCTTCCTCCGCTGGGACGTGCTGGTCGGCCTGCTCCTGGTGCTCGTCTTCATCGGCGGCTCGGTGGGATCGCCCGGCTTCGCCGGCGTCGACAACCTGTCCTTCGCCCTTGGCGACCTCGGTGAGATCGCATTGATCGCACTGGCGATGACCATGCTGGTCGTCGCCGCCGAGGTGGACCTGTCGGTGGCCTCCGTGCTCGGCCTGTCGAGCGCGCTGGTCGGCACCCTGTGGGACGCCGGCTGGGCGATCGAGACGATCATCCCGCTGGTGGTCGTGGTCGGGGCGGTATGCGGCCTTGTCAACGGCCTGCTGGTGACCAGGCTGGGACTGCCGTCACTGGCGGTGACGATCGGCACGCTGGCGCTCTACCGGGGCCTGGCCTACGTGGTGCTCGGGGACCGGGCCATCGCCGAGTTCCCGCAGCAGTACGTCTCCCTCACCGTGGAGGATGTTCCCGGCACCCCGATCCCCTACCCGGTGGCGCTGTTCGTCCTGCTGGCGATCATCACCGGCATCGTGCTGCACGCCACCGGATTCGGCCGCTCGCTGTTCGCCATCGGCGCCCAGGAGGAGGCCGCGCTGTTCGCCGGCATCCGGGTCAAGCGCATCAAGCTCATCCTGTTCGTGCTCTCCGGCACGGTCGCCGCCTTCGCCGGAGTGGTCTTCACCCTCCGCTACGGCAGTGCCCGCGCCGACAACGGCATGGGCCTGGAGCTGGCCGTCATCGCGGCCGTCCTGCTGGGCGGCGTCGACTTCGACGGCGGCAAGGGCACCCTCGGCGGGGTGATCGCCGGAGTGCTGCTCATCGGCCTTCTCCGCAACCTGCTCATGCTCAACGACGTGTCGACGGAGATCCAGTCGATCGTCACCGGACTTCTCCTGATCATCTCGGTGATCACCCCGCGTCTCGTTGCCGTCATAGGGCAACGCCGGCGTCGCCCGTCACCTGTCCCATCGCCCACACCCCCCGCATCCTGAGGAAGCGCTTATGTTCACTGTTTCGCGAAGGTCCGCCTCGACCGCGGTCATGGCCGGTCTGCTCTCGCTCGGGCTCGCCGCCTGCGGCGGCACCACCAAGGACTCGGCCGGTTCGGCGGCCCCGGCGGCCCCGGCATCCTCGGCCCCGGCCAAGGCCGATCCGAACGCGCCGATCAAGGAAGGGCTGAAGATCGCGTTCCTGCCCAAGCAGATCAACAACCCCTACGAGACGATCGTCGACAAGGCGGGCATCGAGGCGGCCGCGGAGTTCAAGGGACAGGCCAAGGAGATCGGGCCCTCCGACGCCTCGGCCTCCTCCCAGGTGTCCTACATCAACACGCTGACCCAGCAGGGCCACGACGCGATCCTGATCGCGGCCAACGACGCCAACGCGGTGTGCGGCCCGCTCCAGCAGGCCCGCGACAAGGGGGTGAAGATCGTCTCCTACGACTCCGACGCCTCCAAGGACTGTCGTGACCTCTTCATCAACCAGGCCAACTCCGAGGAGATCGGACGCAGCCAGGTGAAACTGCTGTCGGAGATGATCGGCGGCAAGGGCGAGGTGGCGATCTTGTCGGCGACGGCGAACGCGACCAACCAGAACACCTGGATCGAGTTCATGAAGGACGAACTGGGCAAGCCCGAGTACGCGGAGATGAAACTGGTCAAGGTCGCCTACGGCGACGACGACGACCAGAAGTCCTTCCAGGAGACCCAGGGACTGCTGCAGGCCTACCCCGACCTGAAGGGCATCATCTCCCCGACCACGGTCGGTATCTCCGCCGCCGCCCGCTACATCTCCGGTTCCAAGTACAAGGGCGAGGTCGTGCTGACCGGTCTGGGCACCCCGAACCAGATGCGCCAGTTCGTCAAGGACGGCACGGTGCAGAAGTTCGCGCTGTGGAACCCCAAGGACCTGGGCTACCTGGCCTCCTACGCCGCCGCGGCGCTGGCCTCCGGGCAGATCACCGGCGCCGAGGGGGAGGTGCTCAAGGCGGGCAGGCTCGGCGAGAGGACCATCGGCAAGGACGGGGAGATCATCTTGGGTCCGCCCTTCGTCTTCGACAAGGCCAACATCGACCAGTTCGACTTCTGACCGACACCACCGGCACGGCCCGCCCGACCCGCGCGCCGTGCCCCGGTGGGACCGGCCGGCGTGCGCGCCGGAACGGTCGGACCGCGTACCCCCACTGGATCAGGAAGATAGGAGGAGGGGCTGTCACGGCCCCGGAGCTTCGATGAGCGACATCAAGGCCGCCCTGCTGGCGCAGGCCATCGAGACCCCGTCATGGGCGTACGGCAACAGCGGTACCCGGTTCAAGGTGTTCGCCCAGCGGGGGGTGCCCCGGGATCCGTACGAGAAGCTCGCGGACGCCGCCCAGGTGCACGCCTTCACGGGCGCCGCGCCGAGCGTGGCGCTGCACATCCCCTGGGACAAGGTCGACGACTACGCCGACCTCGCGGCGCACGCGTCGAACCTGGGAGTGCGGATCGGCGCGATCAACTCCAACGTCTTCCAGGACGACGACTACATGCTGGGCAGCGTGACGAGCCCGGACGCGCGGGTGCGGCGCAAGGCGACCGACCACCTGCTGGAATGCGTCGACGTCATGGACGCCACCGGTTCGGACACGCTGAAGCTGTGGTTCTCCGACGGCACCAACTACCCCGGCCAGGACGACATCCGTTCCCGGCAGGACCGGCTGGCCGAGTCGCTGGCCGAGGTCTACGACCGGCTGGGCGAGCACCAGCGCTTCCTGCTGGAGTACAAGCTGTTCGAGCCGGCCTTCTACACCACCGACGTGCCCGACTGGGGCACCGCCTACGCTCACTGCGTCAAGCTCGGCCCCAAGGCTCAGGTGGTGGTCGACACCGGGCACCACGCGCCGGGCACCAACATCGAGTTCATCGTGGCGTTCCTGCTGCGCGAGGGCAAGCTGGGCGGGTTCGACTTCAACTCCCGCTTCTACGCCGACGACGACCTGATGGCGGGGGCCGCCGACCCGTTCCAGCTCTTCCGTATCATGTTCGAGGTGATTCGCGGTGGCGGATACACCGAGGACGTGGCGTTCATGCTGGACCAGTGCCACAACATCGAGCCGAAGATCGCCGGGCAGATCCGGTCGGTGATGAACGTGCAGGAGGCCACGGCCAAGGCGCTGCTGGTGGACCGGGCGGCGCTGGCGGCGGCCCAGTCCGCCGGTGACGTGCTGGGGGCCAACGGGGTGTTCATGGACGCCTACAACACCGACGTGCGTCCGCTCCTGGCGGAGGTGCGCGCCGAGCAGGGGCTGGACCCCGACCCGATGGCCGCCTACGCGCGCTCGGGGTACTTCGAGAAGATCGCCGCCGAGCGCGTCGGCGGTGCCCAGGCCGGCTGGGGCGCCTGAGACCCGCGCCTCGCATGCTGAGAACACGGTTCATTCGTTGGGGGATATTTCATGAGAACGCCGGTTGAGAAACTGCTGCAGCGGTCACGCGCGCTCGGTGCGGACCCGCGCAACACCAACTTCGCGGGCGGCAACACCTCGGCCAAGGGCGTGGCCGTCGACCCGGTGACCGGCTCCGACGTGGAGCTGATGTGGGTCAAGGGGTCCGGGGGAGACCTCGGCACGCTGGCCGAGACGGGCCTGGCCGTACTGCGGCTGGACCGGCTGCACGCCCTGAGCGGTGTCTACCCGGGGGTCGAACGCGAGGACGAGATGGTCGCCGCGTTCGACTTCTGCGCCTTCGGCAAGGGCGGCGCGGCACCGTCGATCGACACCGCGATGCACGGCCTGGTGGACGCGGCGCACGTGGACCACCTGCACCCGGACGCGGGCATCGCGATCGCCACCGCCGCCGACGGTGAGGCGCTGACGGCACGGATCTTCGGCGACCGGGTGGTCTGGGTGCCGTGGCGGCGCCCCGGCTTCCAGCTCGGCCTCGACATCGCCGCGATCAAGAGGGACAACCCACAGGCCGTGGGCTGCATCCTCGGCGGCCACGGCATCACCGCCTGGGGCGACACCTCCGAGGAGTGCGAGGCCAACTCGCTGTGGATCATCCGGACCGCCGAGGCCCACATCGCCGAACACGGCGCGGCCGAGCCGTTCGGCCCGGTCAGGCCCGGCTACCAGCCGCTTCCCGAGGAGGCCCGGCGTGAGCGGGCCGCCGCGCTCTTCCCGGTGATCCGCGGCCTGGCCTCCACCGACGTGGCGCAGGTCGGCCACTACACCGCGACCGACGAGGTGCTGGACTTCCTGTCCCGCGAGCGTCACCCCGAACTGGCCGCGCTGGGCACCTCCTGTCCCGACCACTTCCTGCGCACCAAGGTGGCCCCGCTGGTGCTCGACCTGCCCGCCGACGCGCCGCTCGACGACGCCGTCACCCGGCTGCGCGAGCTGCACGCCGCCTACCGCGAGGAGTACGCGGCCTATTACGACCGGCACGCCACCGCCGACTCGCCCGCCATGCGCGGCGCGGATCCGGCGATCGTGCTGGTGCCGGGGGTGGGCATGTTCTCCTTCGGCCGGGACAGGCAGACCGCCCGGGTGGCCGGGGAGTTCTACGTCAACGCGATCAACGTGATGCGCGGCGCCGAGGCGCTGTCGCGCTACGCCCCGATCGAGGAGAGCGAGAAGTTCCGGATCGAGTACTGGGAGCTGGAGGAGGCCAAGCTGCGCCGGATGCCGGCGCCGAAGCCGCTGGCCACCAGGGTCGCGCTGGTCACCGGGGGCGGCTCGGGCATCGGCGCGGCCACCGCCCGCAGGCTGGCCGCCGAGGGCGCGTGCGTGGTGGTGGCCGATCGCGACCTGGACGCCGCGGAGAAGGTCGCCGCCGAGCTCGGCGCCGGAGCCTACCGGGCCGAGGACGTGGCGACCGCCGTGCGGGTGGACGTCACCGACGAGGCACAGGTGATCTCCGCGCTCCAGGCGGCGGTGCTGGCGTTCGGCGGGGTGGACCTGGTGGTCAACAACGCCGGCCTGTCGCTGTCGCGCTCGCTGCTGGAGACCAGCGTCGCCGACTGGGACCTGCAGCACGACGTGATGGCCCGCGGCTCGTTCCTGGTCTCGCGGGAGAGCGCCCGGGTGATGGTCGACCAGGGCATGGGCGGGGAGATCGTCTACATCTCCTCCAAGAACGCGGTGTTCGCCGGGCCGAACAACGTGGCCTACGGGGCGGCCAAGGCCGACCAGGCGCACCAGGTACGGCTGCTGGCGGCCGAGCTGGGCCAGTACGGGATCAGGGTCAACGGCATCAATCCCGACGGGGTGGTGCGCGGCTCCGGCATCTTCGCCTCGGGCTGGGGGGCCAACCGGGCGGCGGTGTACGGGGTTCAGGAGGAGAAGCTGGGCGAGTACTACGCGCAGCGCACCCTGCTCAAGCGCGAGGTGCTGCCCGAGCACATCGCCGCCGCGGTCTTCCAGTTGACCCAGCTCACCCAGACCACCGGCCTGCACATCCCGGTGGACGCCGGCGTCGCCGCCGCCTTCCTGCGCTGACCCCGCTTCCCGTGGCAATCCCCGGTGAGAGGAGAACGTCTTGACCACGGTCCTGGATCGGATCGCCCCGCCCCGCACGAAGGTGGGACTGGTCGCCGGTGGGCTGGGAGCCTACTGGCCGCAGTTCCCCGACCTGCTCCCGCAGCTCCGGCGCTCCTCCGAGCGCGTCTCGGCGCGGATGCGGGAGCTGGGCTGCGACGTCGTCGACGTCGGCTTCATCTCCGACGCCCAGGAGGGTGCGGTCGCGGCGGAGAGGCTGCGCGAGGCCGGCTGTGACATCATCGTGGGCTTCCTGACCACGTACATGACCGCGACGATGCTCCTGCCGGTCGCGCAGCGCAGCGGCGCGCCGGTACTGCTGATCAATCTCCAGCCCAGCGAGTCGATGGACCACGCGACCTTCGACACCGGCCAGTGGCTCGCCTACTGCGGGGCGTGCCCGCTGCCGGAGATGGCCAACACCTTCATCCGCGCGGGCATCCCCTTCCGGTCGGTGTCGGGGTACCTGGAGGACGAGCGGGCCTGGGCCAAGATCGGCCGATGGGTGCGGGCCGCCGGTGTGCGCGCCGCGCTGCGCCGGGGCCGCCACGGGCTGATGGGGCACCTGTACCCCGGCATGCTCGATGTGGCCACCGACCTGACCCTGGTGCCGGTGAACCTCGGCGGGCACGTGGAGGTGCTGGAGTTCGACGACCTGCGGGTGCGGGTGGAGAAGGTCACCGACGCCGAGGTCAAGGAGCGTACCGGTCTGGCACGGGAGGTCTTCGAGCTGGCCGACACGGTCAACGACGAGGACTTCGCCTGGGCCGCGCGGGTCTCGGTCGGGCTGGACCGGCTGGTGGAGGACTTCGCCCTCGACAGCCTGGCCTACTACCACCGGGGCCTGGACGGGGAGATCCACGAGCGGCTGGGCGCGGGCATGATCCTGGGCTCGTCCCTGCTGACCGCGCGGGGCATCCCCACGGCCGGCGAGTACGAGCTGCGTACCTCGCTCGCCATGCTGGTCATGGACCGGATCGGGGCAGGCGGTTCGTTCACCGAACTGCAGGCGCTGGACTTCGCGCGCGGTCATGTGGAGATGGGCCACGACGGCCCCGCCCACCTGGCGATCAGCGCGCGCCGGCCGCTGCTGCGCGGGCTGGGCGTCTACCACGGCAAGCGCGGGTGGGGCGTCTCGGTGGAGTTCGACGTGGCGCACGGTCCAGTGACCACGCTCGGCCTGCTGCAGCGGCGCGACGGTACGTTCGCCTTCGTGGTCTCCGAGGGCGTCACGGTGGAGGGCCCGCTGCTGCGGATCGGCAACACCACCTCGCGGGTGGACTTCGGCTGCGACCCGGGGGAGTGGACCGACGCGTGGAGCGCCACGGGCATCTCCCATCACTGGGCGCTGGGCACCGGCCACCGGCTGGCCGAGCTGCGCGCGGTCGCCGACCTGCTCGGCATCGAGGTCGTCCACGTCCAGCCCTGAGGCGCGGCCCCGCCGGCCGGCTCTCCCGAGGGAATGACCGCTCCGCCGGGCGACGGCGCGGCCCGCGGCTTCGGGGAAAGCGCCCCGCGCAGGGGTGAACCACCCGCCACCCATCCGAGGCCGCCCCCGGCCCCCTACGGCTCGGGGTCCATCCGCCCATGCCCGAGAACACCTCCGCGACGGTCTACACCGTCGGCTCCGGGACCTGGACCTTCCGGGCCGTCGCCAAGGGCTGACCCTCCACCTGCCCGGATCCCTCCGCCCGGGACCACACGTCCCGGGCGGAGGGATCCGCGGTTTTGGGGAACGTCTCCGCGGGGCCGACGGAGACGGCCGAGGAGGGGGTGCGCTCACGCACGTCCTCGCTGCGGATCGCCATCACGGCGGGCGGGCTGCCCAGGTCACCGTACCTGGCGGCGACGGCGGCGGTGATCGCCCGGCAGGCGTCGGCGACCGTCTCCTTCGAGGAGCCCGGCGGGTGACCGGCCGACAGATGACCCAGCAGCGCCGCGAACCGCAGCTCCTCGGCCGCCGCGCGGGGAATCCCGTCGTCGGACGGCGGCAGAGGCCGGTCCAGCCAGAACACCCCGCCGCGCAGGAACGCGGGATAGGTCACCTCGTCCCGCTGGAGCGTACGCACCGAGTCGACCAGTAACCGCCCGAACTCCGTCAGGTCGGTATCCGGTGGCAGGTCGGTCGTGACCAGCAGCGAAACCCTCAGTGCGTTCACCATGAGCGGTTATCCCTCCTTGAGGTGGCTCATAGTAGGGGGCGCCACCGACAGTTACCGCGAGGCTGGTGAATCGTGGCGAGATCGGGGGCCGTCGGTGCCGGTGGGATCACCCGAGATCACCGCCCGCGATTCCGCGCCGACGGTCAGAGCGGCCTGGGGGCGGGCAGGGTGATCCTGTCGACGGCCTCGCGGCGGCGTCGTTCGGGGCGGCGGTCGTAGCGGGCCGTGGTGGCGGGGGAGGAGTGGCCGACGAGGGCCTGCGCGGTGGCCAGGTCCACCCCGGCGTCGAGCAGCTCGCCGATGAAGGTGCGCCTGAAGTCGTGCGGGGTGCGTGCCCCGGCCCCGGCCTCGGCCAGGCGTCTGGTCAGGATGTCGGCGACCGCCTGTCCCGTCATGGGCGCGGGCCCGCCGTCCCTGGTCCGCAACCGGCCGAGCTTGCTGACGGGGCAGAACAGGGCCCCCGCGGAGCGGCCCCGTACGGCCAGCCAGCGTTCCATCCTGGCCATGGCCTCGGTGGTGAGGTAGACCATCCGCTCCTTGTCACGCTTGCCGCGCACCCGCAGCGAGCGGGAGCCGGGGTCGTAGTCGCCCAGTGCGAGCCCGGCGATCTCGGCGCGGCGGCAGCCGGTGGAGTAGAGCGCCGCCAGCAGGGCGGCGTCGCGGACCCCCGCGGGGGAGTCGTCGCGGTCGCAGGCGGCCAGCGCGGCGCCCACCACCTCAGGCGGGACGTGCTGGCCCGTCGGCAGGCGGGTGTGCTCGACCGTCGGCAGGTCGGCGGCGCGCTGGTACTCCTCGGCGGTCATCAGGCCGAGCCGCCAGGCCTCGCGCAGCACCCTGCGCAGCGCGACCAGGTGCTTGTTGACGTACGAGGGGGACCAGCCGCGCTCGGTCATCAGGGCGCGGATGCGCACCGTGTGCTCATAGCGCAGCAGGTGCCAGGGCCGGCCCGCGCCGCTGGAGACCTCGTCGCCGGAGACGAGCGCCGCGAGCCTGTCGAGACAGCCGCGCATGGTGCGGCGGGACTCGGCGCTGGTCAGGGAGTCGAGATACACCCGGTAGGGGTCTCGCGCGGGCTCGATGGAGGGGCCGGGCGAGGCGGGGACGGCTGGCACGCTCACCATGCCGACCCTACCGGGGGTCATGAATCCGCGCTGTGCAGGCGCGGGCGCGAGATTCCATCCTTGCCGGAGAGGAGGAAGGATCGCAGTATGACGGACGGACGAGTCAACGACCCCCTCCTGAAGGAGAGGGCTTGAGGCGCAGCGATGCGCTTCACAAGCCCCGCGTTGACCAGCCCTAGTCATCAGCTCAAGGAGGTGCGTTTTGATGGCTACGTTGAACACGAGATCGCAGACCGACCTTGGGGTGCTTCCTCAGCCTGCTGCTCTGGAATCCGTGGGAGCAGACACGCCCGAGGGTGGGCACGAAACGGCTCACGGACACCGCCGCCAGGCGGTACCTGGTGTTCGACCTGGGCGAGGGGAGATCGAGCGGACCGGCACCCGGCCTGCTCGGCGTCACCCCGAGGACGCTTCGGTGTCCGAGGGAGCGAACCGTGAGGTTCACCCGGTCGTGTTCGTCTTGGACGCCCGCGGCCACCCGCTCGATCCCTGCCATCCCGCTCGTGCCCGTCGCCTGCTGGCGGCCGGGCGGGCGGTGGTGGCCCGTCACACCCCGTTCGTCATCCGTCTCAAAGATCGCGACGCGGCGGCCTCGACCGTCGAGGGCGTGCACGTGGGCATCGACCCGGGCAGCAAGCACACCGGCCTGGCCGTGTTCACCAACCATGAGGGGAGCCGGGCCGGACGGTATGCGATCCAGCTCGACCACCGAGGCGCACTGATCCGTGACAAGCTCACCGCCCGCTCGCGGTATCGACGGCGACGCCGTAGCGCGAACCTGCGCTACCGCTCCCCCCGGTTCCTCAACCGCATCAAACCGCAGGGGTGGCTCGCGCCGTCGCTGCGACACCGCGTCGACACCACCGTGTCGTGGGTGGCGCGGCTGACCCGGTGGGCGCCCGTGGCCGCCGTCCACGTGGAGAAGGTCTCCTTCGACACCCACGCCCTATCGGCCGGGCGGCCGCTCGAAGGAGCGGAATACAAGCGGGGAACCCTCGCCGGGTACGAGGTGCGCGAATACCTGCTCGCCAAATGGGGGCGCGCTTGTGCCTACTGCGGCAAGCAGGACGTGCCGTTGAACCTCGATCACATCCACCCCCGCAGCCGGGGCGGCTCCGACCGCGTCAGTAACCTCACCCTGGCTTGCATCCCGTGTAACCAGACCAAGAACGCCACCCCCGTGCAGGAGTTCCTCAAGGACAAGCCCGCCCTCCTCGCGGAAATCCTCAAGCAGGCGAAAGCACCGCTGCGCGACGCCGCCGCCGTCAACACCACCCGCTGGGCGCTGTGGCGGGCACTGGAAGCAACCGACCTGCCCGTTCACACCGCCTCCGGCGGGCGCACCAAATGGAACCGCTCCCGCACCGGCGCCCCGAAATCCCACACGTTGGACGCGCTGCACGTCGGCCACCTGGAGAGCGTGGCCGCCTGGCCGTCCACCGTGCTCGTGGCCAAGGCGACCGGGCGCGGCACCTACGCCCGCACCATCCCCGACCGATACGGGTTCCCCCGTCTTGTCCGGCCACGGAGCAAACGGCACCACCGCTTCCAAACCGGCGACCTGGTCCGGGCGAACGTCCCGGCGGGCAAGAAGGCCGGGGTTCACGCCGGGCGAGTCCTGGTCCGCTCTTCTGGCTCGTTCGACATCACCACCCGGCACGGTCGCGTCGCCGGGATCAACCACCGGCACGTCCGTCATCTTCAGCGCGCGGACGGCTACGGCTACACGACCCGGAAAGAAGCCGATCAAAATGACCGACCAGTCAGAGCACGCTCGGGCCTTGACGGCCCTCCCGCTCCCGATTCCTCCCCGGCCTGAAGGCCGGGGCATCCTGGTGACGGCGGTCAGCCGTAGCGCCACCCACACCTTTGGCAAGTTCACGGAACCCGCCATCCGGCTGCTGGCTGGGCTGGGCGTGGAGGGGGACGCGCATCTCGGGGTGACCGTGAAACACCGGTCGCGGGTGGCGCAGGATCCCACCCAGCCCAACCTGCGCCAGGTTCATCTGATCCAGGCCGAGCTCCACGACGAACTGCGGGCCGCGGGCTTCTCGGTGGCCGCCGGAGAGCTGGGGGAGAACGTCACCACCCGGGGCGTCGACCTGCTCGGCCTGCCGGTGGGGACACTGCTCAGACTGGGGCGGGACGCGGTGGTGGAGGTGACCGGGCTGCGCAATCCCTGCGGGCAGATCGAGGGTTTCCAGAAGGGCCTGCTCAGGCAGGTGGTGGGCCGGGACGAGAACGGTGAGCTGGTCCGCAGGGCCGGGGTGATGAGCGTGGTGGTGGCGGGCGGTGAGGTGCGGCCCGGCGATCCGATCGAGGTGGAGCGGCCACCGCTCCCGCACCGGCGCCTGGACCGTGTCTAGGTCCATAACGCCATGTCGAAGCCGATAAGTGTGTGGTTGGCTGTCTCCAATGGACATCTCATCGCGGGTTTCCGCCTACCTTCGGGCATATGACGAGCAGCTCCGGGCCCGGCCGATGCCGGGTCGCACGGCCGAGAGGATCGGGCCGCTGCTGAGGGTCGTGTCGAACGGCCACGGCCAAGGTTTCCTGACATATCGCGACCTTGGTGGTTTGCAGGGTGTCGAACTGGACGCCTTCATCGCGCGCCAGCGGGACTTCTTCACCCGGGTCGGGCGCGAGGTCGAGTGGAAGTACCACGGCTATGACCTGCCCGCCGACCTGCCCGAGCGGCTCGTGGTGGCCGGGTTCGAGGCGGGGGAGCGGGAGACGGTGCTCGTCGGCGAGGCCGGTGAGCTGGCCGGTGCCCACGTGCCACCCGCCGGGGTGCGGCTGCGCGAGGTGGCGGGGCGCGATGACCTGGAGCGCATCCGCGAGCTGGAGGAGACGGTCTGGGATGCCGACCACGGCTGGCTGCCCGGCATGCTGGAGCGCGAGCTCGCCGGTCCTGGAGATCCGTGCACGGTGGTGATCGCCGAGGCGGGCGGGCAGTTGGTGTGCGCGGCATGGGTGCGTTTCCACGAGGGCACCGACTTCGTCTCCCTGTGGGGCGGCTCGACCCTGAAGGAGTGGCGGGGCAGGGGTATCTACCGGGCGATGGTGTCGTACCGGGCGGAGCTGGCGGTGGCGCGAGGTTTCCGGCTGGTGCAGGTGGACGCCTCCGATGCCAGCCGCCCGATCCTGGCCAGGCTCGGGCTGGAGGCGATCACGACGACGACGCCGTACGTGTGGGTGCCGCCGACCCTCTGACCTGGCACCGCCCGCTGGAAGCCGTGTGGGATGAATTATTCCGTTCTGGTAGCTTGAAGTGGATCAAGACGAGGCCGCGCCGCCGCGACTCGCGATGAGAGGACACGCATGCCCGAGGTGCTCAGCCGGCGCGCGCTCAACCGGGCCACCCTGGAGCGGCAGCTGCTGCTGGCCCGCGCCGAGCTGTCCGCGCTGGAGGCGGTCCGGCACCTGTACGGCATGCAGGCACAGGCCCCCAACCCTCCCTACGTCGGGCTCTGGGCACGCCTGGCCGGGTTCGCCCACGACGACCTCGCCCGGTTGATCAACGAGCGCCTGGTGGTGAGGCTGGCGCTGATGCGCTCCACCATCCACCTGGTCACCGCCGACGACTGCCTGGCGCTTCGCCCGCTGCTGGGACCGCTGCTGGCGCGGGGCCTGCGGGGTACGCACAGCAAGGGCCTGGCCGGCGTGGACCTGGACGAGCTGACCGCCGCGGGGCGCGAGCTGGTGGAGGAGCGTCCGCTGACCTTCCGTGAGCTCGGGGCGGTGCTGCGGGAGCGGTGGCCGGATTCCCCCGCCGACGCCCTGGCCGCCGGGGTGCGCAACACGCTGGCGCTGGTGCAGGTCCCGCCGAGAGGCATCTGGGGTGTGGGTGGCCAGGCCACCCACACCACCGCGGAGGCATGGCTGGGCCGGTCGCAGGAGGAGCGGCCCTCCGCCGAGGAGGCGATCCGCCGCTATCTCGCCGCCTACGGTCCCGCCACGGTGATGGACGTCCAGCAGTGGTCGGGCATGACCCGTCTGGGGGAGATCGTCCGCGGGATGGGCCTGCGGACCTTCGCGACCGAGGACGGCGCGGAGCTGTTCGACCTGCCAGAGGCGCCGCGCCCCGGCCCCGAGACCCCTGCCCCGGTGCGCTACCTGTCGGAGTTCGACAACACGCTGCTGTCGTTCGCCCCGCGGACCAGGACCCGGATCACGGAGGAGGAGTATCGGGGACGGATCTTCACGGTCAACGGCATCATCAAGGCGACGGTACTGGTCGACGGCTTCGTACGGGGAATGTGGAAGGTGACGGGGAAACGGGGCGAGGCGATCCTGGAGGTGGAGCTGTTCGCGCCGGTGAGCGCGGGGGAGCGGGCGGACCTGGAGGTGGAGGGAGCACGCCTGCTCGACTTCGTCGCCCCTGAGGCGTCATCTCGCGACATCCGTTTCCACGAGGCCTGACCGCGGGTCGCGCAGCCTCCCCGCCGCGCCGGCCGATGGGCCAGGTGGGCGGTGCCGGGGCTTCGGGGAGTTCTGAGGCGAGGTCTCGCCGCCCGCCGGCGGGGGTGCCGGAGACGGCCTTTTCGTGGTGAAGGGCGAGTGCCCTGAAATGGCGTGCCGCCTTTTCCCGAGGCGTGTCCGTGGTCTGCGTTGTCAGGGCGAAGAACCTCGATGAACAGCGTTGTGGTAAACGGGGTCACGTGAAATTATCGGTTAAGTATGGTGATTTCCGGATTAAGGCATGCCATGAGACGTTTGATCGCTCTGATAAGTGCTCTCCTGTGCGCCGCCGCGCTTGTCGCCGTTCCCTCGGCCGCGGCCGCAGAGGCCCCTGGAATCCGGCTCAAGCTGCGCTTCGGATGGTGTGAGACCGCCTGTGTGATCCATGTCACCGTCACGAACAAGAGCCGTCGTCACATCGACTGGGTGGGGGGCAAGTGCACCCTCCGGGTCAACGGGCGCGTAGTGGGAAAGGGGCAGGTCTATATAGGATCCATCAAGCGTGGTGGTTCTCGCACCAGCCGATGTTCCGTTGTCGACTCGCGTCTGGAAAAGGCCTGGTGGAACTACTACAACGGCGATGCCGACTTCAACACGTATGCCACCGTCAACGCCATTTATCACTACCGATACTAGAATTCATCTGTCATATCGGGTGTCCTTAACCGGGCGAGCCCGGCCAGGGGCTTCACTGCCGGGGCGAGGGCGTCTCCGGGCCCTGGTCCGATCGGCCGGCGGCCGGGATCGATGGTTACCAGGCCAATTCTGAAAATTGGCCGTTCTCCCGGCAGGAGGGATGCTCGATGATGTGCCCATGATCTCTGTCAGCGCCCTCGCGGGTATCGCCGCAGTCGCCCTCGGCCTGGTGCTCACTCCCGGCCCCAACATGATCTACCTGGTGTCGCGGTCCGTGACGCAGGGGCGCTGGGCCGGGCTGATCTCCCTGGCGGGCGTCGCGGCGGGCTTCCTGGTCTACCTGCTGGCGGCGGTGGCCGGGATCGCCACGATCTTCGCGATGGTGCCCGCCGTCTACGTCGCGGTCAAGCTCGCGGGCGCCGGGTACCTGCTCTGGCTGGCCTGGAAGACGGTCAGGCCCGGCGGTGAGCCGATCTTCGCCCCCGGCGCCCTCTCCGCGGATCCGCCGCGGCGGCTGTTCTCCATGGGACTGGTCACCAACCTGCTCAACCCCAAGATCGCCATCCTGTATGTGTCGCTGCTGCCCCAGTTCGTCGATCCGGCCCGGGGTGACGTCGGCACGCAGAGCCTCCTGCTGGGAGCCACCCAGATCGTCATCGCCCTGTCGGTCAACGCGATGATCGTGCTGACCGCGGGCTCGGTCGCGACCTTCCTCGGCCGGCGGCCCACCTGGATGCGCGTGCAGCGCTACCTGACGGGCACCGTGCTCGCGGGCCTCGCCATTCGCATCGCCGGCGACCGTTCGCCCGCCGTGGCCGCCTAGGGAGCCGTTCTCGCCGGTGTCGGCCCGTCGCGATGTCGTCCAGGTACGCCTTGAGACCCGGCCCGGGGTAACCCCTCCGGCGGGTGACACCCGGGCCGCCACGCGCTCGTGCAGGAGCCCCATGTCGTAGTCGGCCGCATGGCGTGCCTGGCGGGAAACCGCCTGGATACGGGACGGGACGGGCCCGGCCGGGTGGCCGCGCTCCGGTTCTCAGCCGTGACTGAGGTCGATGACGCAGAAGACGTTGCCCTCGGGGTCGGCGAGGACCACGAAGTCGGGGTCGTCCGGGTAGAGGTCCCAGGCGACCCGTTCGGCCCCCAGCGACACCAGTCGCTCCACCTCTGACGCCTGCCCGGCGGCGTCGGGGGCGAACAGGTCGAGGTGCATCCGGGGATGCCGACGCGCCGGTGTCCGACTGACGTCGAGTGCCAGCGGGACGCCGTTCCCCTCCACCGGGTCGATCACGGTCCAGTCGTCCCCGGTCTCGCCCTCGCGGGGCGCGTAGTCCAGCGCCCGCGTCCAGAAGTCGACGGCACGTCGCATGTCGGTGACGCCCAGCACCACCTGTCCGATCCTCACCATGTGCCGATCCTGGCAGCAATTCCCGGCAGGGGGGAACCCGGAGGATCCCGGCCGCGGCCGTGCCCGGGGCACCTCTCCCGGTTCGCGGCCGTTGACGCGAACACGGCCACCGGGCACGGTCGCGGCCGTGCTCCCAGATGTGCTCCCCGGTGTTCGAGGGAGGGCGCAGACCTCTCGTCAACCAGGGTTGACGTAGGGTTGCTGTCAACCTATATTGACATTCGCGGGCGGTGCGCGGGCACCGAGACGGTTTCGACGCGTGGCCGTATACGGGCCATGGCTGTTCCGCCGGCCCCCGGCGGGCGGTGTGCCATCGCGCCCGCTCCCTCATCCGATCAAGGAGGTTTGTGATGTCCGTTGACGTCGTGATCGCCGGCGGCGGCCCGAACGGGCTGATGCTGGCCTGTGAGCTGAGCCTGGCAGGCGTCCGCCCGGTGCTGCTGGAGCGGTTGCCGCAGCCGGGCGAGGAGCCCAGGGCCAATGGCCTGGTCGGGCAGGTGGTCCAGGTTCTCGACAGCCGGGGCCTGTACCGGCGGTTCACCGGTACCTCACAGCCCCCGGTTCCCGTGCCGTTCTTCATGTTCGGCGGTATGCCCCTGGACCTGAGCACGCTGGACCCGGGCCCGCTGCACACCCTCCCGATCCCGCAACGCCGCCTGGAACAGCTGCTCCATGAGCGGGCGCTGGAGCTCGGGGTGGAGATCCGGCGCGGCCACGAACTGGTGGACCTGGCGCAGGACGGGGACGGTGTCACGGTCGCCGTCCACGCCCCCGACGGAGACTACGAGCTGCGCACCCGCTACCTGGTCGGCTGCGACGGAGCCCACAGCGTGGTACGGAAGCGGGCGGGTATCGGCTTCCCCGGTGTCACCGCCGAGGACGTCGTGTCGCGCAGCGCGCACGCCGTCCTGCCCGCCTCCGTGCTCGACCCCGCGACCGGCGAGCTGCTGCTGGCCGGGGCGCGCTGGAGGCCGTTCATGATCCACCGAACCGCACACGGCGTGTTCGCCCTCGCGTCGTTCGAGCCGGGCGTGCACCTCGTGACCACCATGGAGTGGGGGCGGCGGGAGCAGATCGACGAGCGGGTGCCGATGACCCTGGAGGAGTTGCGTGACAGCGTGCACCGGGTGCTCGGGGCCGACCTGCCGATGACCCCGCCCGCGAGTCGAGGACCCCATGTGCTCCGCCGCCTCACCGGCGGCAACACCCGGCTGGCCGACCGCTACCGCGCCGGTCGCGTGCTGGTGGCCGGGGACGCCGCGCACGTCCACTCGGCGGTCGGCGGCCCCGGGCTCAATCTCGGCCTGCAGGATGTCGTGAACCTCGGCTGGAAGCTCGCCGCCGAGGTTCACGGCTGGGCGCCGCCGGGACTGCTCGACACCTACCACGATGAACGGCACCCCGTGGGCCGGCGGGTCGTCATGCACACTCAGGCGCAGGCCGCCCTGCTCGCGCCCGGGGGAGAGGTCACCGCGCTGCGCGCGCTCTTCGCCGAGCTGCTCGAACACCAGGAGAACCGGCGGCACATCGCCGAGCTCATGGCGGGTTCGGACATCCGCTACGACATGGGGGGTGCCCGTGCGGCGTCGCACCCCCTCCTCGGCCGCCCGGCACCGGATCTCTCCCTCGCCACGGACGCGGGCACCGTGCGGCTCGCGGACCTGACGCACGGCGCCCGGCCGCTCCTCCTCGACCTCGGTGGGGGCGACGAGCTGGATGAGACGGCGGCGGGCTGGAAGGACCGGGTGGACGTCGTCACCGCCACTTCCAGGCGGCGGGTCCCCGCCGGGCTGCTGATCCGCCCGGACGGCTACGTCGCCTGGGCGGCCCCTGGCGAGGAAACGGGCGACCCCGTGAGCTTCGGCCTCCGGGAGGCGCTGGCCACCTGGTTCGGCGACCCCGCATAGGTCTTCTCGTTCCGCGCCGTCCAGGTGACCCTCGCCTGCCCTACCCTGTGCGCTCATGGCCTTCAACGGGACCCCGAGACCGTCGCCGCGCCGGCACCACGCGCGGACGGAGCTGGACGACTTCGCGATCGCCCTCGTGCTCGACAGCCCGGTGCACTCCGGCCCCGCGAAGCTGTCAACGGCCACCTAGGCATTCCCTTAATTCGCGAGGGAGGCGTTGGCCGGGGTCCCGGGTGGGTTCGGCCGCCGCGTACTTCGAGTACGGGGGGCCGGCATGGTGGGCCGGGTGCGGGGTGATCGAGGGGCCGCCGAATGTCCACGGTCGGCCCCCGGTAAATCCCCTCTCTCGCTGTTCGAGGCTCAGACATCGCAAATGTTAGCCCTATCATTTTTTTCCAACTTTTTTCGGCCACAGGCGTTAAGCGGAGTGACAAAGCACCAGTTCAAAGCGTTTCTGACAGCCCTGGAGATTGGGTCTTGACAGCGATTCTGTTATCGCAAACACTCAGGAAACCTCGGCGAAACAAAGCTCAGGGTTCCTCGTTTCGGGCGGCGAGTTCCCGCGATCGGAATTGTTAGCGTTAACACAAGTAGTTGCCGGACATTGGCAAGCGCCATGATCACCCCCCAGGAGCAGTGTCATGAGAAGACGATGGACAACGGCCCTCGCCATGATCTTCGCCTTCACCCTCGTCCTCGCCTCGGCCGGACCCGCACCCGCCGCGAGCCCGATCACGACGTCCATCTACACCGCCGACCCCGCCGCGCTGGTCGTCGGCGACACCATGTACCTGTACACCGGCCATGACGAAGCGGCCCCGGGCGGCACCAACTTCGTCATGCGTGACTGGCACGTGTTCTCCTCCACCGACGCCACGACCTGGACGGACCAGGGGGCGAGGCTCTCGCTGTCGAACTTCCCCTGGGCCGGTGCCGACGCGTGGGCGGGGGAGGTCGAGCCCCGCGGCGGCAAGTACTACTGGTACGTCCCGGTCAACGGCAACGGCGCGGGCTGGATGGACATCGGCGTCGCGGTCGGCGACAGCCCGCTCGGCCCGTTCACCGACGCCAAGGGCGGGCCGCTGATCAGCGACGGCACCCCGAACTCCTCGCCGCTCAACATCGACCCGACGGTCTTCACCGACGACGACGGCCAGGCGTACATCTACTGGGGCTCCTACTACGGCCTGCGCGCGGCCAAGCTCAAGCCCGACATGATCAATCTGGACGGCCCGGTGATCACCCCGGCGGGGGTGAGCAACTTCTGGGAGGCCCCCTGGATGTTCAAGCGGAACGGCACCTACTATCTCGCCTACGCCGCCAACGACTCCGGCTGCTCCCAGCCCGGCTACGCCTGCATCCGCTACGCCACGGCCGGCAACCCGATGGGCCCGTGGACCCACCGGGGCGTGGTGCTCGACCAGGTCAGCTCGACCACCAACCACCCGGCCATCATCGAGTTCAAGGGCCAGTGGTACATGGTCTACCACAACGCCGCGGCGCCGGGCGGGGGCAACTTCCGCCGTTCGGTCACCCTGGACAAGCTCTACTGGAACGCCGACGGCACCATGCAGAAGGTCGTGCAGACCTCCGGCGGAGGGGGAGGCGGCCAGCCGCCCTCCGGTACCAACCACGCCCTCACCGCCACCGCCTCCACCTCGTACGTCTCTCCGTGGGAGACCCTCGGAGCGATCAACGACGGCCACGTCCCGGCGAGCTCCGCCGACCGCAGCCACGGCGCGTACGGCAACTGGAACCACCAGGGCACCGAGTGGATCGAGTACCGCTGGCCCACCGCGAAGAGCGTCGGCAAGGTGGCGACCTACTGGTTCGACGACGACCAGGGCATCGACCTGCCCGCCTCCTGCAAGGTGCAGTACTGGAACGGCAGCGCCTACGTCGACGTACCCGGCCAGTCGGCCTGCGGCGTCGCGGCGAACACCTACAACGTCACCACGTTCACCCCGGTCTCGACCACCCGGCTGAGACTGAGCATCACCTCCAGGACCGGCTACTCGACCGGTGTCCTGGAATGGATGGCTCTCTAGGAGCACGCAGGCCCCCGCGTCAACCCCCCTCCGAGAGATGTGAAGCGATGCCCGTCCTCTCCCGCGCCCGGCGGTCGCTGACCGCCGCCGCCGTCACCCTGCTTCTCACCGCGACCTCGCTCACGCTCGGCACCTCCGCCTCGGCGGTGCAGAGCATCGGACTGCCCACCTTCGGCGGGCCCGCGATCCCGGCCCCGCCCGTCTCGTACACGCCCGGCAACATGATGCAGAGCATCTACGACGCCGAGAGTCCGGGCACCGACTTCTGGATGGACCGGCTGCTGTCGCGCTCCGGCAACGACCCCGCGGGCACCTGGCTGATGAGCCGGGGCCGCGCGGTCTTCATGAAGAACCACACCCCGTCCGTCATCGGCTTCGGCGGTCAGGTGGCCTACTGGGAGAGCATCTCCAATGAGAACGCCTACTCGGTGGCGATCTCGCCCGGCACGTTCACCGAGCAGCCCGCCCAGCGCCGGCAGGCGCCCAGCCACTGGAAGAGCGTGCACACCAGCGGTTCCCTGGTGGTGAACGTCACCAAGTTCATCACCCACAACAACGTCGCCGTCACCAACCTGTCGGTCACCAACAACGGTTCCGGGTCCCAGACGCTCACCCTGAAGGCGACCTCGCCGTACGCCAAGACCCCGGCGGGCGCCGAGCTCACCGGCATCGTGGACGCCAAGAACAAGCTCACCACGATCTTCCCCAGGCTCTCCGGGGACGGCTTCGCCGTCAGCGGCACCGACCTGACCCGCTCGGTCACCGTCGCCGCCGGGGCGACCGTGACGACCAAGGTGGCGATGGGCTTCGTGACCGACGAGCTCCCGGCCTCGCTCACCGAGTACCAGTCGTACCGCTCGGCCACCCCCGCCGCCGCGTTCGCGACGCACGTGCGGGCCTACAACCAGTGGTGGGCGCAGAACGTCCCCTACATCGACGTGCCCGAGCCCGCCATCAAGAAGAGCGTCTACTACCGCTGGTGGCTGATGCGCTTCAACCACCTGGACGCCGACATCCCCGGCCAGGACTACCAGTGGCCGACCTCGGTCGAGGGGGCACTGGGGTACAACAACGCCATCGCGCTGACCGTGCCGATGTTCGTCGACGAGCTCAAGTACCTGCGCAACCCGATGTACTCCTACGGGCCGTGGGTGTCGGCGGGGGAGGTGTCGAAGAACGGCCGCTACATGGACAACCCGGGTGATCCGGAGAACTGGTCCAACAGCTACACCCAGTACATCTCCGAGGCGGCCTGGCGCAGCTACCAGATCCACGGCGGCCAGCCCGGCATCGCGGCCAACCTCGCCCGCTACGCCGAGCAGGACGTCAAGGGCCAGCTCGCCTTCTACGACCAGGACCACAACAACCTCATCGAGTACGACTGGGGAGCGCTGACCGGCAACGACGCCGACGCCGTCTCCTTCCACTGGCGTGCCGGGCGCCTGGACCGCACCGAGTCGGCCTACGTCTACAGCAACGCCATGGCCTCGGCCTCCGCCTACGACGCGGTCGGCGACACCGCCAAGGCCAACGAGATGCGCACCATCGCCACCAACGTCAAGAACGCGGTCGTCAACGTGCTCTGGAATCCCACGGCGAAGGTTCTGCAGCACCGGCACGTGTCGACCAACGCGCTGGTGCCCTGGAAGGAGATCAACAACTTCTATCCGTACTCGGTGGGCCTGATGCCCAACACCGCGACCTACCGTGAGGCGCTGCGGCTGTTCGACGACGAGACCGAGTATCCGATCTTCCCGTTCTACACCGCCGACCAGAAGGACAAGGCCGCCGCGGCGGCCGCGGGCAACCCGGGTTCCAACAACTTCTCGCAGATCAACTCGACTGTGCAGTTCCGGCTGCTCTCCTCGGCACTGCGCAACTACCCGACCTCCTACATCACAGCCGACCACTACAAGAAGCTGCTGTACTGGAACGCCTGGGCGCAGTACGTCGGCGGCAACACCGCCTGGCCCGACTCCAACGAGTTCTGGGCCAACTGGAACCCCGGGACGAAGACCATCGACTACCGCTCCTGGATCCACCACACGATCCTGGGCAGCAGCAACTGGACGGTCGTCGAGGACGTGGCGGGGCTGCGCCCGCGCGACGACGGCAAGGTCGAACTGTCGCCGATCGACATCGGCTGGTCGCACTTCACGGTCAACAACCTGCGCTACCGCAACAGCGACCTGAGCATCGTCTGGGACGACCCCGCCGACGGTGTCGTCCGCTACGCCGGTGTCCCGCAGGGCTACTCGGTGTACGTCAACGGCACCCGTGCCCTCACCGTCGACCGCCTCACCCGGCTCGTCTACGACCCGGCCACCGGCGCGGTGACCTTCCCCGGCACCGCCGGCACCGTCGGCTACAACGTCGCGATGCCCGGCATGCAGGCGCCCACCCAGGTGGTGCAGACCGACGCCCGGGTGGTCGACATGTTCGCCAAGGCCGGGGTCAACCTCACCACCGGCGCCGCCCCGGCCAACCTCGCCCAGGGCCGGGCCGCCACGGCCTCCTACACCGCGTCCGGAACCACCACGGCCGCGGCGGTGGACGGCTACACCATCAACGACCCGATCTGGGGTGCCAAGGGCTCGGCCAACGCCCAGGACTGGTACGAGATCAACCTCGGCTCGTCGCAGACCTTCAACGACGTGCGGCTGCACTTCCGCAACGACCGGGCGGCGGGAGGCTACGCCGAACCCGCGATGTACCAGATCCAGTATCACGACGGCAGCACCTGGGTCACCGTCCCCAACCAGGCCAAGAGCCCGGCGGCGCCGGTGTCCAACTACAACCGGGTCCGCTTCCCCGCGATCGGCGCCCAGCGGGTCCGGGTGCTGATGACCCACCGGGCGGGCCTCAGGACGGGCCTCACCGAGGTCAAGATCTACAACTCCGCGGGCAGCCCGCCCGCCGCGACCAACCAGGCCCCGTACGTCCTCGCCAGAAAGGATCCCGCCTACAACCAGCCCGCACAGGTGCGGCTGCTCGGCACCGTCAAGGACGACGCGCTGCCGAACGGCACCCTGAGCACCGCCTGGTCGCTGGTCGGCGGCCCGGGGGCGGCCGTCTTCACCGCGCCGACCGCGGCCGTCACGCTGGCCTCGTTCACCGTCGCGGGCACCTACACGGTGCGGCTCACCGCGAGTGACGGCACCTCCTCGGCCACCTCGGATGTGACGGTCACCGTCACCCAGGGCTCCGGCGGCGGGGGCGGCGCGGCCAACGTGGCGGGCTCGGCCATCGCGTCGGCGTCCTACACCTCCCCCTGGGAGTCGGTGAACGCGATCAACGACGGGTTCACCCCGGCGAGTTCCAACGACTCCGCCAACCCGCGCTGGGGAACCTGGCCCGAGACCGGCACCCAGTGGGCCGAGCTGACCTGGAGCGGGCCGCAGCGGCTCAACTCCGCCGAACTGTACTTCTTCGACGACAACGGCGGGGTGCGCGTGCCCGCGTCCTGGAAGCTGCAGTACTGGAACGGGAGCGCCTACGCCGACGTGCCCGGCGCGGGCGCGTACAACAGGGCACTGAACGCCTTCAACAAGGTCGACTTCACTTCGGTGACCACGACCCGGCTGCGGGTGTCGCTGACCAGCGGTGCCGGATCCGTCGGCCTCCTGGAGTGGCGGGCCTACGCGGAGGTCCCGCAGTCGATCCGCCCGGTCCACCAGGCGACCCTGGCGGGGCAGGTCCCCACGCTGCCCGCCACGGTCACGAAGGTCTACGCCAACGGCTCCCGGCTGAACTCCCCGGTCAGCTGGGCACAGATCACCCCCGCCCAGGTGGCGAACGGCGGCTCGAGTCTCACCGTGGCGGGGATCGTCGAGGGGGTGACCGCGACCGCCTCGGCCACGGTGTGGGTGCGGACGACCGGCGCGGTCAGCATCACCTTCATCGAGCCGGAGGCCGTCTCCACCCCGGTGGAGGTGGCCCCGTCCCTGCCCCCGACGGTCACCGCCACCTTCAACGACGGTTCGAAGGACAACGTCACCACGACGGTGAACTGGGCGTCGATCCCCGCCTCCCGGTATGCCTCGGCCGGGACCTTCACCGTCACCGGCACCGTGCCGGGCACCTCGCTCACCGCCCAGGCGACCGTCACCGTGGGAGGCGCCGTGGGAGGCGCCGCCTCATCCGGCTAGGCACCGGTGTCCCACCTTCCTCCCGGGCTCAGGCCCGGGAGGAAGGCCCCGCAAGCACGCCCACCGTTCGAGACCTGACGCCTTACGGAGGTTCGCGCATGAGACGTTGGTGGATGGCGGCCGTTCCCGCCCTGATACTCGGCTTACTGATGTCTCCGGCCGACGCGGCGGCGGCCGCGCCCGGAGACGGCAACCTGGCGGTCAACGCGACCGCGACCGCCTCCTACACCTCTCCCTGGGAGAGCATCGCGGCGATCAAGGACGACATCGACCCCACGCAGTCCAACGACACGGTCAACCCCCGCTGGGGCACCTGGCCGCAGACCGGTGCGCAGTGGGCCGAGCTGACCTGGGCGCAGCCGCAGGCACTGCGCTCGGCACAGGTGTACTTCTTTGACGACAACGGCGGGGTGCGCGTGCCCGCGTCGTGGAGGCTGCAGTACTGGAACGGGAGCGCCTACGCCGACGTCACCGGCGCGAGTGGCTACCCGACGGCGGTCAACGCTTACAACAGGGTCACCTTCACCGGCGTCACCACGACCAGGCTGCGCGTGCTGCTGCAGAGCGGCGCGGGCTCGGTCGGCCTGCTGGAGGTGAAGGTCTATGCCACCGAGTCACCTGGCGAGGGAGGCGGCGGCACCGGCTGGAGCCCGCCGGCCAGCCTCGTCACCCCGCTCAACCAGGTCTGGCAGCACGTCGAGAGCACCTACAACCCCGGGCCCTCCGCCTTCCGCAACTACGGCTGGGACCAGGTCATGGCCAACGGCGGGAGCATCAACTACTGCGTGCGGTGGGACTCCTCGGCGCCGGTCTCGGCCACCCTGCGCGACCAGATCCACGCCTCGCTCGCCCGGCAGTTCAAGAAGTGGATGGACGTGATGGCCGGCCACAACGGCTGGCCGTACGCGAACGTCCCGGTCAAGGTGGTCGGCTGGGCCGTGCGCGACCGCGCCACCCTGCAGTGGAGCGACAGCTCCGTGGACGTGTACGTCAACGACATCCGTGAGAACGCCCCCCAGTGCGCCCAGCCCTGCGGCCGGTTCTTCAACCAGAACGGTCAGTATCCCAACTGCCCCGGCGGTCTCGCGCGCCACTACGACATGTCCCTGTGGCTCACCGCGGGTATGAGCGGCGGCGCGGGCGGCGACTGGGGCCAGCGCACCGGCAGCGAGTACTACGTGAACAACCTCAACGCCGACAACATACACATACTGCTCCATGAGCTGGGACACAGCTTCGGCCTCGACGACTTCTACGACTGGACGCCCACCGGCGTCGGAGGCTTCCTCATGAAGGCGGGAAGCGCCAGTCAGATCACCGAGTTCGACAAGTGGATGTTCCGCGACTGGTGGCGCCATCTCAAGAGTCGTTACGGCCTGTGAGAGCTCTTCGGCCGGTGCCCCTGCCGGGGCCCGGCCGTCCTCCTCGCTTAGGCCCTGTCCCTTGGATCTTTTGCCTACCGCGGTCGCCCAGGCGGCGCCTCGCCGCGTTGTCGTCGGTCACCGCAGCACGCTGCGGCTCCCTCCTCCGCCTTGCGAGACACCACCTGATCGATCCTCGCCACGGCAAGATCCGCGGGACAGGCCCTAGCCCCGCCCGATGATCCGGTCGCCGAGCCTGGCGACGAGCAGCGCGCGTACGTGCGCCGGAAGGGCGCAGCCGTGCGCGACGAGCGTGTCGAGCGAGGGCAGGTCGAGGAGCACGGCCCAGTCCTGGACGTCCTCGCAGTAGGAGACGTCGAGGTGACGGAGATCCTTCAGCGCCTGGAGCGGGGCCAGTGACCGCACGGGCGTGTTCCTGATCGACAGGTGCTCCAGCATGCGCAGACCCTCGATGCCGTCCAGGCCGGTCAGCGGTGTGTGCTCCAGGTCCAGCCGGGTCAGCGAGGTGAGGGCCGAGATGTCCTCGGGGATGCGGTGCAGGCGGCTGCCGGACAGGTCGAGCTCCGTCACCCCGGCAGGTGCGGCGAGGGCCGAGAGCAGGAGCGCCGGCGGCGGGAGCATCACCGGCCGGGGCTGGGCGAGCACCGGTGACCGCCCGGCGGCGGCCTCCTGCAGGACACGCCAGCGGTCCACCGGCTCGCCCAGCCCGCCGAGGCGGACGTAGCCCGAGGGCAGCCACGGCGCCAGCCGCTCGGCCACGATGTCGGCGCGGTCACCGACGCCGACCACACCGGCCCGCAGCAGGCCGTAGTGCTCGTACGCGTGCTCGGCGGGCACGAACAGGTCCGCCATGATGTCCCCGCCCGCGACGAGGGAGCCGTCGTTGCCGGAACAGAAGATCACTCCCGCGGCGACGGTGCCGAGCACCAGGTGGTCCGCCGCGCTGTGGATCGCGCGGGCCCGCAGGTCACCGGTCACCGCGAGATAGCTCTCCGAGACGTCGCCGTCGTCGAGAAGCCCTTCCACCACCAGCGAACCGATCACGATCAACGGCGCCTTCACATCCAGCCACCCGGGAACGTAGGTGTCGCCGAACCAGATGGTGGCCCGCTGCACGGTCCACCCGGACTCGGTCCGCTCCGCGCCGTGGGGGAAGACCGAAGGTGCCTCGCCGGGAAAGGCCAGCGACCACGCCTGGGCGAACAGCAGACCGTAGACGGGAGGCATGATGTGGTGCGGCCACTCCCCGGCCTGAGCCGGTCGCCGTAGCCAGGATCCGATCGGATGCAGCTCTTCGGCGATGTCACCGAAATAGTCCAGCGCCTCCGCGCCGGCCCCGGCTCGCTGCCGGAGCACCGTCAGCGCGTCACCAAGACGCTCCGACGCCCCGGCGAAATGCTCTTCCGTCAAATCCATGTCACATACGGTACTCACCGCAACGAATGCCGTGCGCCGTTCGAGTGACGCTCCCGGATGCCGGGCGTGTCGGAGAAACCACCGGGCGCGACCGCCCGGCGACGAAGGGCAATGTGGATCTTCGCTGAGACCTCGGGTACCGTGCCCGGGGCCCCGGAGAACTCCGGTGCGCCCCGCGAACACGAACCATTGTCACATCGGAAGGATGAACCGACATATGGAGGCCGGCATTCACCGGACCCTGCGGTCGCTCGTCAGTGGATCTTCGTCGGAGGCTCGGGTGGCGTGCCCGGGGCTCAGGAGCAGTCCGGCACACCGCGAACATGGACCGTCGTGATATCGGAAGGATGGACAGACATGGACGCCGGCAATCACCGGACCCTGCGGTTGCTCGTCACCGGAGGCGGAACCGGTGGCCACACCTACCCCGCACTGACCACAGTCGCGGCCCTGCGCGACCATGCCGGCGCGCGGGGGCTCAGCCTGGACGTGCTCTGGGTCGGTACGGCGACCGGCCTGGAGGCCCGCATCGCGGCGGAGCACGGCATCCCGTTCCGGGCCATCAAGGCCGGGAAGCTCAGGCGCTCGCCCAACCCGCGTGAGCTGGTCACCAACCTCGTGGACATGTTCCGGATCCCCGTCGGCGTGCTCCAGGCCTTCGGCATCGCCGCCCGCTACCGCCCCGACGTGGTGCTGTCGACCGGCGGGTACGTCTGTGTGCCGCTGGGCGTCGCCTCCCGGGTGCTGGGCCGCCCGCTGGTCATGCACGAGCAGATCACCTCGCTGGGTCTGGCCAACCGCATCCTGTCGCGTTTCGCCCGGCGGATCGCGCTGACCCACCCCTCCTCGATCGAGCACCTGCCCGCCGGGGTGCGCGACCGTGCCGTGGTCACCGGCAACCCGGTCCGTCCCCATCTGCTGCGCGGCAACGTCGACGCCGGACGGCGCCACTTCGGGCTCTCACCCGACCTGCCGGTGGTCTACGTGACCGGCGGCGCGCAGGGCAGCCGTCAGATCAACACCATGGTCGAGACGATCCTGCCCGAACTGCTCGCCAGGGCGCAGGTGCTCCACCAGTGCGGCCCCGACTGGATCGGCCAGCTCACCCGTACCGCCGCGGGGCTCCCCGAGCGGCTGCGCGATCGTTACCATCCCGTGCCGTACGTCGGTGCGGAGCTGGCCGACGTGTTCGCCGCGGCCGATGTCGTGGTCTCCCGCAGCGGCGCGGGCACCGTCGCCGAGCTGACCGCCGTGGGCAAGGCGTCCGTCCTCATCCCCCTGGTGCCCTCCGCCGCCGACGAGCAGCGTCAGAACGCCCGCTACCTCGCCGAGGCGGGTGCCGCCCGGGCGCTGCTGGAGAACGGTCCCACCGCCGAGGCGCTCCTGGCCGAGTTGGACGCGCTCCTGCGGGATCCGGGCGCCCGTGCCGCCATGGCCGGTGCCGCGGGCTCCCTCGGCCGTGTCGACGCCGCCGACGCGCTGGCCCTGGTGCTCCTGGAGGAGGCGAGGGTGGGCAAGACCGGCTGAACCGGTGCGCCCGTCCGCCGTCGGCCCAGGCGCTCCTCGTACAGCTTCCGCAGTCCCTCGACACGGCGCTCGGACCGGCACCGGGGCTCGCCCTGGACGGCCGCGAAGAGCAAACTCCAGGTGCGTCTGCCAGGCGGCGAGCGCCGTCGTGCGCAGGCCGGCCGGCCGCGCGGGAACCGTCCGCGCCAGCACGACCCTGGTGCCCTTGGCCGGGGTCGTGCGCCGGCTCCCGGCGCACCCGCCCCGCGGGCTCGCCGTCCTGGTGCCACTCGTACTCCAGGACGTCTGACGCTCTTCCACGATGTCCACCTCTCTCAGGTCCTGCCCGGCGCCCTTGTGTGCGGGTCGGAAGGGGTGGTTGTCGGGCTCTGATTGTTAGCGCTATCAGCTAGGGCGTCAAGAGTATCCGGTGTCACGATTCGGGAAGAAACTCCGGCTGGGAAGGGAAATCCAGCTCGCCGGGCAGAGTGGAGGAAAGGTGTCTTCCTCGGTATTGACAGGTCCTGTGTTATCGCAAACACTCTGGTAACCCCAGCGAAACATGGCGAGGAACCCATGACACCGAGCTCCGACGACGGCAGGGCGCGGACCAGACCGGCGGTGCTCGACGACGTCGCCGAGCTCGCCGGGGTCTCCGCCATGACCGTGTCGCGAGCGCTGAACGCGCCCGACAGGGTGCGCCCCGAGACCCGGGCGCGCGTCATGGCGGCGGTGAACAAGCTCGGCTACCGGCCCAACCCGGCCGCGCGCCAGCTCGTCACGGGCCGCTCGGGTGTGCTCGGCGTGGTCAGCTTCGACACCACCCTGTACGGGCCCGCCTCCACGCTCTACGCGATCGAGCAGGCGGCCAGGCAGAACGACTACGTGGTCAACATCGCCAGCCTCGGCGCGCTGAATCGCAGGTCGATCGGTGAGGGGGTCGAGCGGTTGCGCGCGCAGTCGGTCGACGGCATCGTCATCGTCGCTCCCCACGAGTCGGCCGCCGACGGCCTGCGCCACCTCTCACCCGGTCTCCCGGTGGTCGCGGTGGACGCCGGGGAGGACATCCCGGTCCCCGTCGTCATGGTCGACCAGCGTGGTGGCGCCGTACGGGCGACGCGACATCTGCTGAGCCTCGGCCATGAGACGGTCTGGCACCTGTCCGGCCCTCCCAACTGGATCGACGCCAGGGGACGGGTCGAGGGGTGGCGGTCCGTTCTGGAGGCCGAGGGGCGGCCGGTGCCCGAGGCGGCGGCCGGTGACTGGAGCGCCTACTCCGGCTACCGGCTCGGCAAGCGGCTGGCCGGTGATCCGTCGGTCACGGCGGTCTTCGTGGCCAACGACCAGATGACCCTGGGGGTGCTGCGGGCCCTGCGCGAGGCCGGCCGGCACGTCCCCGAGGACGTGAGCGTGGTGGGCTTCGACGACGTGCCCGAGGCCGCCTACTTCTGGCCGCCGCTGACGACGGTCAGGCAGAACTTCGGCGAGGTCGGCCGGCACGCTTTCCGGCTGCTGCTCGACCGGATCCAGGGCACCGAGCAAGAAGGCCCGCGCATCGTGGAACCCGAACTGGTGGTCAGGGAGAGCAGCGGTCCCGCCCCCCACTGAAAGAGAGAAACCATGTTCAAGAAAGTACCCGCGGCGCTGGCCGCCGGGCTTCTGACCCTCGTGCTCACCGCCTGCGGCGGAGGTGACACCGGGGCCGGTGTCGGATCCGACCAGATCACGCTCGGCTTCTCGCAGGTCGGCGCGGAGAGCGGCTGGCGGACCGCGAACACCAAGTCCGTCCAGGAGGCGGCCAAGGAGGCCGGCATCGACCTGAAGTTCTCCGACGCCCAGCAGAAGCAGGAGAACCAGATCAAGGCCATCCGCTCGTTCATCCAGCAGAAGGTCGACGCGATCGCCTTCTCGCCGGTGGTCGAGTCGGGCTGGGACACCGTGCTGAAGGAGGTCAAGGACGCCGGCATCCCGGTCATCCTGACCGACAGGGCCGTCGACTCCGCCGACACCTCGCTCTACCGGACCTTCATCGGCTCCGACTTCGTCATCGAAGGTCAGAAGTCCGGCGAGTGGCTGGTCAAGGAGTACGAGGGCGAGCCGGGCCCGGTCAACATCGTCGAGCTTCAGGGCACCACGGGCTCCGCGCCCGCCAACGACAGGAAGAAGGGCTTCGGGGACGCCATCGCGGCCGACCCCAAGTTCAAGATCATCGCCTCGCAGACCGGTGACTTCACCCGCGCCAAGGGCAAGGAGGTCATGGAGGCCTTCCTCAAGGCGCACAAGGACATCGACGTCCTGTTCGCGCACAACGACGACATGGGTCTGGGGGCGATCGAGGCGATCGAGGGCGCGGGGCTCAAGCCGGGCACCGACATTAAGATCATTACCATCGACGCGGTCAAGGACGGCATGCAGGCCCTGGCCGACGGGAAGATCAACTTCATCGCGGAATGCAGTCCGCTCCTCGGCCCGCAACTGATGGACCTGGTCAAGAAGGCGGTCAAGGGCGAGCAGATCCCGCAGCGGGTCCTCACCGAGGAGACCACCTTCACCCCCGAGCAGGCCAAGGCGGCCCTGCCCGATCGGAAGTACTAGCCGTGCCGGCGGCGAGGTCCCCCGGGGCCTCGCCGGTGGCCGGGGACCGCCGACACCGGGGATCCGGACGTCGGCGGTCCGATCGCCTGGGAGACGACAGCGCGCGACACCGTCGCATGCCTGGAGAGCCCGGTGGGTGGCCCGGTCCCCGCCGGGCGGCGGTGACGGCCCGGAGCGTGGCGGGAGTTAAATCGGAGGCGGGCGAAGGCCCGTCGCCGGTACGCTCCCTCGGCATCTCCACGCTGTCACCGACCAGGCCGCCCGCGGGGGGCCGGAAAAGAAGAGCCGTAGTTGACCAGGATCGCTGTGACCGGTGTAACGGGAAATCTAGGACGCCTCGTTGTCGAGGACCTGCTCGCCAAAGTCCCTCCCGGCGACCTCGTCGCCCTCGCCCGCACCCCGGAGAAGGCGGCCGACCTGCCGGGACGCGGTGTCGAGGTGCGTCGGGGAGACCACGACGACGCCGCCGGTCTGGACGCCGCTCTCCAGGGGATCGAGATCCTGCTCCTGGTGTCCGGCCCGGACATGACGCCCGGGGTCCGCGTGCGGCAGCACCGCACGGTCGTCGACCGCGCCGTCCGGGCGGGGGTGCGCCGGATCGTCTACACCAGTGCCGCCGGCGCGGAGAACGGCCAGGGCCCGGCCGCCGACCACACGGCCACGGAAAGGGCGCTTCGCGAGTCGGGGACGGCCTACACCGTGCTGCGCAACGCGCTCTACTCCGAGGCGTTCCTGGGGACCGCACTGGCCCAGGCGAGGCAGACCGGCGAGATCACCTCCTCCACCGGCGGCCGGCCGCTCAACACCGCGCGGCTCCGTGACCTGGCGCTGGCGGCGAGCGCCGCCCTGACCGGCGCCGGGCACGAGAACGCGACCTACGAGCTGTACGGCCCGCTCTGGACCTATCCGGAGCTTGCCGTGGTTCTCACCCGCGTCCTGGGCAGCCCCGTCGGCTACCGGGAGATCACCGACGCGGAGGCCGGCTGGCTGGGCAGCCTGTTCCCCGCGGTGCGCGCCGGTGCCCTGGCGGCGACCGGCCCCGACCTCGCGCGCCTGCTCGGCCGGCCGGCCGCCGGCCTGGAGGAGACGGCCGCCGCCCTCGCCGCGCGCATGGGCGGCTGAGCTCCGGCGGCCGGTCAGGTCAGATAGTCGCGCAGGGCCCGTGAGCGCGAGGGGTGGCGCAGCTTCGTCATGGTCTTGGACTCGATCTGCCGGATGCGCTCGCGGGTCACCCCGTAGGCGCGGCCGATCTCCTCCAGGGTCTTCGGCCGCCCGTCGCCAAGCCCGAACCGCATCGCCACCACCCCGGCCTCACGCTCCGACAGCGCCTCCAGGATCGTGTGCAGCTGTTCCTGGAGTAGCGCGGAGGCCACCGCGTCCTCGGGGGTGATCGCCTCGGAGTCCTCGATGAGGTCGCCGAACTCGCTGTCGCCCTCGGTGCCCAGCGGGCTGTGCAGGGAGATCGGCTCTCGGCCGTAGCCCTGGACCTCGACGACCCGCTCCGGGGTCATCTCCAGCTCCACGGCCAGTTCCTCGGGGGTGGGCTCGCGGCCCAGGTCCGTCGTCATCTGCCGGTGCACGCGCGCCAGTTTGTTGATCACTTCGACCATGTGCACGGGGATGCGGATGGTGCGGGCCTGGTCGGCGAGCGCCCGGGTGATCGCCTGCTTGATCCACCAGGTGGCGTACGTGGAGAACTTGAACCCCTTGGTGTAGTCGAACTTCTCCACGGCGCGGATCAAGCCCAGATTGCCCTCCTGGATCAGGTCCAGGAACAGCATGCCCCGGCCGGTGTGGCGCTTGGCCAGCGACACCACCAGGCGCAGGTTCGCCTCCAGCAGATGGTTCTTGGCCCGGTGGCCGTCCTCGGCGAGCCATTCGAGCTCCGCGCGCACGTCGGGCTGGAGTAGATCGCTGTCGTTGAGCCGCTCGGTGGCGAACAGGCCGGCCTCGATGCGTCTGGCGAGCTCGACCTCCTGCTCGGCGTTGAGCAGGGGGATCCTGCCGATCTGCTTGAGATAGTCCTTGACCGGGTCGGTGCTCGCTCCGACACTCGCCTCCAGGGCGGCGGGCATCTCGTCGTCGTCGGTCAGGACGAGTTCGTCTTCCTCAACGGTGCCTTCCACGGTGGCGGCTTCCATGGCGTTCACACCTTCCCTGGGTCTGGTCAGATACAACAACCCGTGCAGTTCAAGGTACGTCCCGCGAAGGTGTGCTGCGGCGCCTGGCTCGCCGTCGTGTCCTTCGCCAGGAGCGGAGAGCCTCCGCCGCCGGGGCTCTCATGGGGTGGGGTCGTCGGGTTCTGCCGCCGAGCGGGCGGCCGGGCCGCCCGCTCGGCGGGAAGGCGGCCCGGCCGCCCTTCGGTGACGCTGCGGGCGTCGCGATGGCGGTCGGGCGTGCGGGACCTCGGGGGATCAGGCCGGGAAGTCGCCCGGAGAGACGCCGCGGGTACGGGCGTTGCCTCCCCTGGTGGGGGTGAGGGTGAGGGTCCAGATGGTCGAGCTGGTGGAGGTCGTGACGAACCTCAGCCGGTCGTCGAAGCGCTGGTAGGAGGGGTTGCGGGTGAACCTGCCGCTGGAGGTGCTGAACCTGTAGCCGGAGGTGTAGAAGATGGTGTAGGTGCCGTCCCTGACCACCTTGACGGTGGCGGTGGACCGCGCGCGGACGTAGACGCTGAGCGCCTTGGACTTGCCGCGGACCAGGGTGATGACGGCGTCCGTCCGGTTGCCGTTCTTGACCTTCAGGGTGCCCTGCCCGCGGCTGTAGCGGGAGTAGAGGATCTTTCCGTTACTCGGCCGTGCCGCGGCCTCCGTGACGGAGACCGTGACGGTCTCCGCGGTCGAGGCGGCCGCAGGGGTGGCGGCGGTGTAGCCGATCAGCAGAGCGGATGTGAGGATCGCTCCCGCGAGGGGGCGTAGATTAACCATTGCGCAAATATGGCCAATCCTCGGTGGCAGGTCAAAGTCATTTGTGTCTACTGCGGCTTTTCAGCTGTTTTGCGAAGATATCGGAACCTTCGGCGAACAAGAGAGTGCTTGAGGTGCCCGTACCGCATGCCCTGGCGGTGATCGCGGGGAGGTGAAATCCTGGATCGTTCCAGACGGATGTCGTTTTTCGCGGGTTGCCAGGCGCCTCCTGCGCCGATCCCTTACTCGGGGCGGCCGATGGGAGAGAGGACGGCCAGGTCACCGGGCCGTGACGCGCACCCCGCGGCCGGTCACCTGGGCGTGTACCAGAGAGTGACCTTCTCCAGCTCCGCGGCGGGGCCACGTCCACGATCCCTGGACCGCTGTTCCTCCCCAGGCCCTCGTAGATCGTCAGCAGGATCCTCGTCCTGTTCCCGCCCCGGTGGGGGAGGGTCTTCAGTGACGTGTCGATGGTCCTGACCTGGTTGTCCTGGCCTCCCGCCGGATCCACGACCCGGACCAGATCGAATTCCCCGGCCAGGAACTTGTCGTCCGGGTTGGCGGCGGCGCGTGCCCCGCCCGGGGCGACCGCAGCGGTCGGGAACGTCCCCACCGCGCGGCGGGCCACGCTCGCCGACGACCGGGGCGAGGCTGGGGCCGTCGACGTTCTTGATATTGATCGCGGCGTTGGTGTCGGCGTGGCCGACCCACCCGCAATCAGGGTTGCGGCACGCGAACTTTGTTCCGTCGCGATTAGTGGCCTCGCGGTGGCCGCACCGGTGGCACGTCTGCGAGGTGCCCGCGGCGGGAACCTTGACGACCTGTCCGCCCCGGCAGGCGGGGCCGTAGGGGCCCGCCCTAGGGTGCCTGCCGCTCCCGTGCTTTCCCGGTGGCGCGCCAGGGGGCGAGAACCGCGTCGAGTTCGCGGCGGAGCCAGGTCTCCAGCGGCGCCTCGCGATGGATCGCCCAGGTGACCAGCGCGCCGTTGTAGGTCGACTGCACGGAGCGGGCCAGCTGTGCGAGGTCGGTGGGCAGGAGCTCGCCGGCCTCCGTGGCCCTGACGAGCAGGTCGTGGATCTCCTCACGCATGGCGCGGGCGTGTGCCCGCGCCTGGGCGTGGAACTCGGGGTCGCTGAGATCCTGGTGGAGGACGGCGAGGTGGTTGGAGAAGGCCACGGGGTCGGAGACCGGCCCGGCCAGGTCCGCCAGGTTGTCCAGCAGCGTCTCAAGGATCCCGTTCCGGGGGCCCGCCGCGCGCAGCCGCCGGCGGACGTCCTCGGTGTCGCCCTGGTGAAGGCCCAGCAGCAGCGCGCGCTTGGAACCGAAGCGCTGCACCAGGGTGGCGGGCGAGAGCCCCGCCTCCTTGGCGACGGCCGCCAGGGTGAGCCTGGCGGGACCGACCCGGCTGACGACCCCCGCGACCGCGGCGAAGATCGCCTCGTCGCTGACGGTTCGCGGGCGTGGCATGGGTCGATGCTAGCAACGGGGGTGGCCGGCGATCACCTCCGCCCGGAGCCGGACGCCGTTCCAGGCTCCGGGCGGAGCCGGGAGCGGCGCCTGGCCTACGGCTTGCGGCCGACGGCGCCGTACTGGGCGATCCGGGTGGGCTCGCCGCCGACGCCGGCCAGCTCGGGACGCCAGAGCGAGCACGAGACCAGGCCGGGTTCGAGCAGTTCCAGGCCGTCGAGGAAGGCGGCGATCTCCTGGCCGTTGCGGGCGACGATCGGGGGCTTGGCGTGCTCGTTCCAGAAACGCATCGCCTCGACGTTGCCCTCGCCGCCGAGTTCCAGGGTCGGGTGGGTGAGCACCAGATGGCTGCCGGAGGGCACGGCGTCCATGAGCCGGCGCACCACCGACCGGGCCTCCGCGGTGTCGAGGACGAAGTTCAGGATGCCCAGGAGCATGACCGCCACCGGACGGCCGAAATCCAGTGTCTTCGCCGCGGCCCGCAGTATCGTCTCGGGGTCGCGGGCGTCGGCGTCGACGTAGTCGGTGGCGCCCTCCGGCGTGCCGGACAGCAGCGCGCGGGCGTGCACGAGTACGAGGGGGTCGTTGTCGACGTACACGACGCGCGCCCGCGGGTTCACCCGCTGCGCCACCTGGTGGGTGTTGTCCACGGTGGGCAGCCCGGTGCCGATGTCGAGGAACTGCCGGATCCCCACCTCGCCGGTCAGGTGGCGGACCACCCGTCCCAGGAACGCCCGGTCGGCGCGGGCCACATGGACGATGTTCGGGAACATCGCGAAAACACGGTCACCGACCTCCCGGTCGGCGGAATAGTGGTCCTTGCCGCCCAGCCAGTAGTTCCAGACCCTGGCGTTGTGGGCGACATGCGGGTTGAGCTCGTTGGATCCGAAAGGGGGTCGCTCGCCGTCCACGCGTTCTCCTTGGGGTCGGATCGGGGCCGGGCCGGTTTCCGGGAGCCGTAAGGACCCGGCGGGCGCTCCGGCCGGCTGCCCCGCCGGATCGCCGAGGCTGCCACGATCTTGCCATTACGTGTGGAGATGGTACGAATTTCTCGCGGAGAGTCCTCGTCCCACTGCGAAAAGCAACCTCGGCGTGAAAGTCTTGAAGAGTCACGGATCAAGCGACTGCGATTCAGAGGAGCAGATTTGCGCATTGTTCGGGCGGTAAATGCGCAGACCGATGGTCACAGCCCGGATCACCGGCAGGCCGGGCCCACCGTGGTGCGCATGCTGGTGGGCGCGCAGCTGCGGCGGCTGCGCGAGGCCGGTCACATCACACGTGAGGAGGCCGGGGAGGCGATCCGCGGGTCGCACTCCAAGATCAGTCGCCTGGAGCTGGGGCGGACCGGTTTCAAGCAGCGCGACGTGGCCGATCTCCTCACCCTCTACGGGGTCGTCGACGACGACGAACGCGCCCCGCTGCTCGCCCTGGCCGCGGAGGCCAACAGGCCCGGCTGGTGGCAGGCCTACGGTGACGTGGTTCCCGCCTGGTCCGACGCCTATCTCGGGCTGGAGCAGGCCGCGTCCCTCATCCGCGCCTATGACGTCCAGTCCGTCCCGGAGTTGTTGCAGACCGAGGACTACGCCCGTGCTCTCATCCGGTCCGCCTGCGCCGATGCCTCCACCTCCGAGATCGAGCGCCGCGTCGCCCTGCGCATGGAACGCCGGCGACTCCTGTGGCGTCCAGAGCCCCCCACGCTCTGGGCGGTCGTCGACGAGGCGGCGCTGCGCCGCCCCGTCGGAGGCCCCGAGGTGCTGCGCGCCCAGCTCAGGCACCTCATGGAGATCGTCGAGCTCGGCCATGTCACGTTCCAGGTCATGCCTTTCAGCGTCGGAGCCGCCGCCGCGGTGACCGGCCCCGCCACCATCCTGCGCTTCCCCGAGGGGCAACTGCCCGATGTGGTCTACCTCGAACAGCTCACCGGAGCCCTCTACCTGGACAAGGCCGCCGACGTCGAGCGTTACTGGCACATCTTGAACCGCCTGGGCATCGAGGCCGAGCAGCCGGCCGGGACGGCGGCCATCCTGCACCGCGTCCTCAGGGAGGTCTGAGCTCCTTTGGCCGGAACCGGTCAGGGGGAGGAGATCGTCAGGACGGCGGCGCCCTCGACCCGGTCGGCGGCCAGGTCGGCCAGGGCCCGGTCGGCCTCGGCCAGGGGGTAGGGCACCGTGGTCACCTGGGGCGGGTGGGCCATGGCGAGTTCCAGGTAGGCCCGGCCGTCGGCCCGGGTGTTGGCGGTGACGCTGCGCAGGGTGCGCTCCTGGAACAGGTGGCGCTGGTAGGTCAGAGGCGGGATGTCGCTGAGATGGATGCCCGCCACCGCGAGGGTGCCGCCCCGGTCCAGCGCGGCCAGCGCGACCGGTACCAGCTCGCCCACCGGGGCGAACAGGATCGCCGAGTCCAGCGGCTCGGGCGGGGCGTCCGCGGCGTCGCCCGCCGAGGCCGCGCCCAGCGTCATGGCCAGTTCCCTGGCTCTGGCCGAGCGGGTCAGCACATGCACCGTCGCGCCCTGGGCGATGGCGATCTGCGCGGTCAGATGCGCCGAGGCGCCGAAGCCGTAGATGCCCAGGCGCCCGCCGGGAGGAAGGTCACTGCGGAGCAGCGCGCGGTAGCCGATGATCCCGGCGCACAGCAGCGGTGCCAGCTTCTCCGCCGGCGCCTCCGGCGGCAGCGGGTAGGCGAAGTCCTCGGGAACGGTCAGGTATTCGGCGTAGCCGCCGTCGGCGTCCCAGCCGGTGTAGGTCGAGCGGGGACAGAGGTTCTCCGAGCCCCGCAGGCAGTAGCGGCAGTGACCGCAGGTCGAGCGGAGCCAGGCCGCGCCCACCCGGGTGCCCGGCGACAGCCGCCCGGCGCCGGGACCGGCGGCCACCACCCGGCCCACGGCCTCGTGGCCGGGTGTGGTCCTCGGACGGCGTGGCCGCAGGTCGCCCTCGGCGAGATGCAGGTCGGTCCGGCAGACCGCGCAGACCTCGACGCGGACCAGCACCTCACCGGGCCCGGGGGAGGGGACCGGGACGCGGACCCGACGCAGGGGACGCGAGAGGATCGGCCCCGGGTGGGCGACGACCCAGGCGTCCATCTCCGCGGGGATCACACGCCGCGCCGGATGCGCCGGCCGCTGACCTCGGCGGCGGTGATCTTCACGTACGGCTCCCGCTCGCCTCCCGCCCACGGCCGGACGCCCAGCGCCGCCAGGGTGGCCCGGTCCTCCTCGGAGGAGACGTGCTGGATCCCGCCGCGCACCAGCACGCTCCAGCCCTCGTGGCAGGCGTCGTCGATCCGGTCGACCTCGAAGGCGACCTTGCACTCGACCCCCTGGACCCCGGTGCGCAGGGGGGCGTCGAGCGGGCCGCCGAAGGCGGTGCGGAAGATCACCGAGTCGCCGAGCAGGGCGTAGTCGACCGGAAGGATCACCGGACCGTCGGCCCCCTCGAAGGCGATCCTGCCCACCCCTCCGGGGGTGATGAGCCGCAGGCACTCGTCCCGGTTGAGCTTCTCCAGCACGGGGTGACCCGTTGCCCGGCCGTGGCCGGGCGGCAGGTCGGTGTACTTGCCGAGCAGCTCCTCGGGCCTGGTGTCCAGGGCGGTGGCCACGCGGTTCACGGTGCCGGTGTTCGGTGAGGCCACGGACTCCTCCAGGTAGGCGAGATAACCGGGATCGATTCCGGCCCGCCTCGCCAGCTCCTCCCGGCTGAGGCCGAGATCCTCGCGTCGTCTGGCGATCCGGCGGCCAAGGTCGCCCGGCGCCGATCTGCGTCCGGTCATGGGTTTCTCCCACTGCGAAGATCGATGTCGCCGCGAGTCCGGGGCTCCTCCGGCTCCGCGTCCCCCGATCGGCATCACCTGAGGCCTCCCCCGCAGCCACACACCCCTAACCCACCAGCTCACCTGCGGAAACCTCGCCGCCGTCCGTGATCTTCCACAGTGAGGGCCGTAAGTCCCGGATACCGGGACGAGGGGGCGGGACCAAGGTCCTTCCGATCAGGGCCCGGCGGCCCTACGTGGCAAACACCCCTAATCGGAATCCTTGCGGAGATATCACTCGTGAGACGGAGCATTGATGGACGTCTTGGATCTGTCGCGCTGGCAGTTCGGGATTACGACGGTCTACCACTTCCTGTTCGTGCCGCTGACGATCGGTCTGTCGGTACTCGTCGCGGGATTCCAGACCGCCTGGCACCGTACGGGCAATCCCACCTACCTGCGGATGACGAAGTTCTGGGGCCGCCTGTTTCTGATCAACTTTGCGATGGGGGTGGTCACCGGCATCGTGCAGGAGTTCCAGTTCGGGATGAACTGGAGTGACTACTCCCGCTTCGTCGGTGACGTGTTCGGCGCGCCGCTGGCGATGGAGGGACTGATGGCCTTCTTCCTGGAGTCCACCTTCCTCGGACTGTGGATCTTCGGTTGGGAGAGGCTGTCGCCCAGGGTCCACCTGGCCACGATCTGGATCGCCGCGATCGGCACCAACCTGTCGGCCTACTTCATCCTCGCCGCCAACTCCTGGATGCAGCACCCGGTCGGCTACCGCCTCAACCCGCAGACCGGCCGCGCGGAGCTCACCGACATCTGGGCGGTGCTCACCAACTCCACCACCCTGGTCACCTTCCCGCACGTGCTGTTCGGCGCGTTCATCGCCGCCGGGACGTTCGTCGCCGGGGTGAGCGCCTGGCAGCTGCTCAGAAAGAGGCATGTGGAGCTCTTCCGCACCTCGGCGCGGGTGGCCATGGCCGTCACCCTGGTCGCCTCGGTCGGGGTGGCCGCCTCCGGGCACTGGCAGGCGCAGATCATGACCGAGCAGCAGCCGATGAAGATGGCCGCCGCCGAGGCGCTGTGGGAGGACGAGACCTCCGCCGGCTTCTCGCTGTTCGCCGTCGGCGATGTCGAAAACGGTCGAAACCACATCAACCTGCAGATCCCCTACGGGCTCAGCCTGCTGTCCACCAACACGCTGGACGGCCGGGTGGAGGGCATCAACGACATCCAGGCCCGCTACGAGGCCATCTACGGCCCCGGTGACTACCGGCCGGTGGTCGGTCTCGCCTACTGGTCCTTCCGGCTGATGATCGGCTTCGGCGTGCTGGCCGCGCTGCTGGCCCTGGCCGGGCTCTGGCTCACCCGGCGCCGCAGACTCCCCGCCGGGCCGTGGTTCCACCGGATCGCCATCGCCGGCATCGCGCTGCCCTTCCTGGCCAACTCGCTGGGATGGATCTTCACCGAGATGGGCCGCCAGCCCTGGACCGTCTTCGGGCTGATGCGTACCGCGGCCGCCGTCTCACCGGGCGTCGACGTCACCGAGGTCGCGATCACCCTGGTCGGCTTCACCCTTCTCTACGCGGTGCTCGCGGCGATCGAAGTCCGGCTGCTCCTCAAGTTCATCCGCCTCGGCCCCGAGGACGAGACCGAGAAGCCGTCCGAAGACACCACCCCCGCGCTCTCCTACTGAGGCACCCACCAAGGAACCCCCATGGAACTCACCACCGTCTGGTTCGTGCTCATCGCCGTGCTGTGGACCGGCTACTTCGTCCTGGAGGGATTCGACTTCGGCGTCGGTATCCTGCTGCCGCTGCTGGGCAGGGACGAGGCCGACCGCAGGACCGTCCTGGCCACCATCGGGCCGGTCTGGGACGGCAACGAGGTCTGGCTGCTGGTCGCCGGAGGCGCCACGTTCGCCGCCTTCCCCGAGTGGTACGCGACCCTGTTCAGCGGGTTCTACCTGCCGCTGTTCCTCATCCTCGTCGCGCTCATCCTGCGTGGCGTGGCCATCGAGTACCGCAACAAGAGCGAAAGCTCCCGAGGCTGGGACCGCACGCTGTTCATCGGATCGCTGCTCCCCGCCTTCCTGTGGGGCGTGGCCTTCGCCAACATCGTCCGGGGTGTCCCGCTGGACGCCGACCACGAGTACACCGGGACGCTGCTCACCCTGCTCAACCCGTACGCGCTGCTGGGTGGCCTGGCCACGCTCTCGTTGTTCGTGCTGCACGGCGCGCTCTTCCTGACCCTGCGCACCGACGGCGACCTGCGCGCCCGCTCGGCCGTCATGGCGAAGAGGCTCGCCGTGGTCACGCTGGTCGTGGGCGGAGCCTTCCTGGCCGTCACCCAGCTCAGCGGCGGCAGGCCCGCCACCTGGGCGAGCGCCGCGCTGGCCGCCGCCGGGATCGCGGGCGCGCTGCTCGCCACCCTGCGCGGCCGCGACGGCTGGGCCTTCACCGCCAACGCGGTGGCCGTCATCGCCATCACGGTCACCCTCTTCGGTAACCTCTGGCCCGACGTGATGCCCGCGCTGGACCCGGCCAACAGCCTGAACGTCGACAACGCCGCCTCCAGCCCGTACACGCTCACGGTGATGACGTGGGTCGCCGTCATCTTCACCCCGCTGGTCCTCGCCTACCAGGGCTGGACCTACTGGGTCTTCCGCCGCCGCCTGACCCGCACCGACCACGGAGGCGCCCACGCGGCCTAGCGTCTACGATGAATGTTTTCCAAGGGGGCTCGATGCGGTTGGCGTTCAGCACGCTCGGCATGCCGGGGCAGGGCCTCGCGCGGGCCGTCGAGACGGCCGTGGCGTACGGGTGCGCCGGGCTCGAACTCCGCCTCCACCCCGATACCGGGGTCCACGCCGGGCTCTCCCCGGCGCGGCGGGCGGAGGTCCGCGCGGCCGTCGGGGCGGCCCGGCTGGAGATCTCCGCCCTCGCGGGATATGTCGGGATCGCCGTGACCGGCCCGGACGAGCCCGTGGTACGGGAACTTCGTGAGGACCTGGTCCTCGCCGCAGACCTGGGCGCTCCCGCCGTGCGGGTCTTTCCCGGCGGGCAGGACCTCGAGGCGGGGGCGCGGCGGCTGCGCGCGGTCGCGGACCTGTGCGCCGAGTCCGGGGTACGGGTGCTGGTGGAGACCCACGACGCCATGCCGACCGGTGCCGCGGTCGGGCGGCTGCTGGACGCCGCGGGTGTGCCGGAGACCGCGGGCGCGCTGTGGGACGTGCTGCACCCGTGGCGCCACGGCGAGGCGCCCGCCGACACCCTGGCGGCGCTGGGCGATCACCTCGCGTACGTGCAGATCAAGGACGCGGTCTCGGCGACCGACACCACTCCGGTGCCGATGTGGGCGGGCGGGGTTCCCCTCGACGGGTGCGGCGATCTGCTGCGCGGCTTCGGTGGCTGGGTCTGCCTGGAATGGGAACGCACCTGGTACCCGCAGGTGGCGCCGGTGGAGGAGATCCTTCCCGGCGCCCGCGAGTGGGTGACGCGCTTCTCGGCCTGACCTCAGCCCCGGTGCCACGAGGACGGTCGCGCCGGATGGAGGACGGCGTTGATACCGAGCGCCGCCGCGGCGCGGACGTTGACCGCCCGGTCGTCGAGGAAGGTGACGTCACCGGGGGCGGCGTCGAGCCGGCGCAGGACCTGCTCGAAGACGGCGGCATCCGGCTTGGCCAGGGCCAGCCGGCAGCTGTAGAAGCGATGGGTGAACGCCGCGGACCACGGCGCGTCGTCGATGGCCGCCGCCAGCGACTCGGGGGCGTTGGACAGCAGGGCGAGCCGGTGGCGCCCGGCGAACCCCTCGATCGCGCGCAGGGTCTCGGGGTTGAGGTGGGACCAGCTCGCGGTGTCGGCCGCGTCGAGCCTGGCCACGAGGGGATCGCCGTCGTCGAGCGTCCGGCCGAGGACCTCGCTCCAGTACGCGTGGGGGGCCTGGCCGAGGTCGTAGGCGTCGCGGTGGCGCCAGTAGCGGTCACCGAAGGTCGCGAGATCCTGGCCGGCGAGCTCCGCCATGACCGCTATCTCGCCGGCGGGCTGTGGCATGGAGATGACCTCGCCGTAGTCAAGCAGCATCCATGTGGTCACGGGCTCTCCTCGTTGTGGGCCGGCACCGGCGTGCCCGGTGCCCCTCCAGCCTGCCCGGCGCGCCGGGGTGGAGAGGCACTTCCGGGTCGGAAGTCTCGGATTTCCTGGGCGGTCGCGGTTCGGCGCCTCAGCCGGTGACGATCGTCAGGTCGGCGCGGGCACGGACGTCGTCGCGGATGTGGAAACTCTCCTCCTGGGCCGCCCAGCGCTCCCAGTGCGGGGCGTAGAGATCGCCGTCGCGCCCCAGCGCGCGGTCCTTGCGTACCTCGTCGGCCGCCTCCAGCCAGAGCAGGCCGCTCAGGTACGGCGCGGCGGCCAGCGCGCCGGAGCCGGTGCCGTCGACGACCAGGGTCCCGGCGGCCGGAACCTCGTGCCACTCGGCGTACGCGCCGTCCGCCCAGTCGTAGCGTCGCCATCGTGCGGGCCGGTCCAGGCTCAGCGGCAGCAGGATCCACTCGACCAGCGCGTCGACCCCGCTCAGCAGGCCGTCCCACCCCGGGTAGAGGTCGTCCATCCGTATGACGGAAGCGGGCGGCTCCGCGGCCACGGCGGTGGCGAGGGTGGACTTCCCCGACCCCGACCGCCCCTCGACGGCCAGGACACGGGTGCGTCCCGCCCTGGCGGGGCGGGCGCGCAGCCAGGCGGAGATCCGCGGCGCGTGGCCGTTCACGGCCGGCGTCATCGCGCGTCACCCCGGCCCGGCCGTCCGGCGGGCCGACGAAGCGCGCCAAGGAACTCCGCCAGCGCGGAGGTCGTCTCCGTCGGCCGCTCCAGTGGCGGTAGGTGACCCGTCCGGGGCAGGTCCAGCCGGCGTGCCCCCGCGATGCCGTCGGCCAGCAGGCCGGACACGGCCTGGATCTGCGGCACGTCGGCGAGTCCGTTGACCACCAGCGTGGGCACCCCGATCTCGCCCAGCCGCCCCTTCGCCGGTGGATCGAGCTGCCGTTCGGCGGAGGGCGGGCCGCTCCACAGCCGTTCGAACACGCCGCGGCACATCGCGACGGCCGCCTCCCAGACCGCGGGGGCGAGATCCTCCCGGCCGCGGTCCGGCCCGGCGACCTGCCAGCGGACCTGTGCCTCCGCCATCGCCGCCACGTCCGCGGCGTCGACCGTCTCCGCCTCCCCGGCGCGGTAACGCCGCAGCCGGTCGGCGGGCACGGCACTGTGCACGCGTACCCGTGCCTGCTCCAGCATCTCCGCCGGCCAGGCGTGCCCGGACAGGCCCGAGCAGACCAGTGCGAGCGCGGTCACCCGTCCGGGGGCGGCAAGGGCCGCGTCCAGCGCGTACGCGCCCCCCATCGAGCAGCCGACGAGGGCTGCCCGCTCCACCCCGAGCGCGTCGAGCACCGCCAGCAGGTCCTCGTGGTGCGCGAACCCGCCGGCCGCGTCGCCGGACTCGCCGTACCCGCGCCAGTCGTAGCGGATCACCCGGTGGCGCGCCGACAGCGCCAGGAACTGGTGCTCCCACATCCGCCGGTCGGCTATTCCCGCGTGCGCGAACAGCACCGCGGGACCGGAGCCCGCCTCGTCGTACGCGAGTTCCACGCCGTCTCGTCGAATCGTCGCCACCCCGGCAACCTACCGAGCGGACGCCGCCCCGGAACGCGTGTTCGCCATCGACGAAGCGCCGCAGGGGCCCGCGCGACGGCCGAGCCATCCGCCGGGTTCGGGCGGGCAGGCTCGCCCGAGGCGGTGTCAACCGCGGGAAAGGCCCGTGGACGGTGCCCCGCGTGGCGGGTGGCTCCGGCCGGCGGCGACCGCCTATGGTGGCGTTGCCCAGGTCAAATGATCATTCAGTGGTCAGGGGCGTTCTCCCCTCGCGGTCGAAAGGTTCGAGATCGAGGAGGGCCTCATGTCCCGCAGACGTACCGTGACCAGGGTGTGCGCCTGGGCGATCACATTTCTCGCCTCCGCGGCGCTGCCCGCCGTCGGAGGCGGGCCCGGGGCGGCAGCCGGCGCCCGCGCCGCGGCGAATGCCGAGAGGCCTCCGCTCCCGGTGAGCGCCGCGGCCGCCAACACCCTGATGCTGACGAACGTGCAGACGGGGAAGTGTCTGACCATCGCGGGTGGGGTGAGCACCGACAACAACGTGACGGCGTTGCAGTACGACTGCGACGCGCACCCCTCGCGTCGCTGGAGGTTGATCGATGTGACCGGTACGGGGCAGTACCAGGTCAGGAATGTGCAGACGGGGAAGTGTCTGACCATCGCGGGTGGGGTGAGCACCGACAACAACGTGACGGCGTTGCAGTACGACTGCGACGCCCACCCCTCGCGTCGCTGGAGGTTGGCCGATGTGACCGGTACGGGGCAGTACCAGGTCAGGAATGTGCAGACGGGGAAGTGTCTGACCATCGCGGGTGGGGTGAGCACCGACAACAACGTGA